>JAYUZB010000023.1:0-7813 GCA_043752185.1 Chitinophagaceae bacterium | reverse complement strand
CACTGCCTAATTATACCAGCCAGAGTTTTCTTTGGGATTTTGGCGATAATACACCAAAAGTAAGATCAGGTTTCGCCCCCATTATTCATACGTATGCATCAACCGGCACCTATATAGTTACTTTAATTGTTGATGATACCACTTTTTGTAATGCGCCCGATACAGCAATAAAACAACTCCGCATCAGCCCCAATGTAAAAGCAATATTTTCAACGCCAAACCGTGGCTGCGTGCCTTATACGCCGGTATTTAAAAACCTTTCGCAAGGTGGCACCGATTGGATATGGGAGTTTGGCAATGGCGATATATCAACAGATTTTGAACCAACATATACTTACACCACCACAGGTACTTTTAATGTTCGCCTGATTGCTATTGATACCAGTACCTGTAATAAACGGGATACATCGGCCTATTTTGCTATTACGGTTTTACCTATACCCACAGCAAATTTCAGCTGGACGCCTAACCCTCCGCAGGAAAATGCATTAACCAGGTTTACCAACCTGTCGTCGGGGGCAAACAGGTATTTATGGAATTTTGGAGATGGCGAAAGCTCTACCGCTTTTGAGCCCACACACCAATACAATGCAACCGGTACATATAAGGCAACGCTGTATGCATATAATGTAGCAGATTGTGTGGATAGTTTAACATTAGATGTGCCGGTTATTATTCTACCATTATTGGATGTGCCCAATGCATTTACACCGGGAAAGTTTGGTGAAAACGGAGTTGTAAAAGTTAAAGGTTTTGGTATTGGTACACTCAACTGGAAAATATTTAACCGCTGGGGGCAGGTTGTTTTTGCAACAGCAGATAGAAACCAGGGCTGGGATGGAACTTTTAAAGGTACATTACAACCCATGGATGTGTACACATATACTTTGGATGCAGTGTTTACAGATGGCAAGAAGGTGAGGAAAACCGGGGATATTAGTTTGTTGAGATAGAGAAGACGGCCTCACCCCAACGAGCTACGCTCGTTCCTTTGCAGGAACTCCAAAGGAGAGGGAACTGGAAGATGAAAGCAAAGATTGTTTTAATGATAATTTATATTAAACTTTTGTGTTGAGGTCTAATTTTAAAATGGATTTTTTGCGGCCAACTCACGACTTACAACTTAGGAGATAAAAAACGATGTTCAAAAAAATAAAAATATTATTGCTCATAGCTTGTAGCTTCCGACTCGAGGCTTCTCTTCAGGCACAGGATCTGCATTTTTCGCAATTCTTCAATTCCCCATTAATTACCAATCCTGCCAATACAGGTTTTATACCCGATGCCGATTACAGGCTTGGCGTCAATTACCGCAATCAATGGAGTTCGGTTATGTCGGTACCATATAAAACAATGAGCGCTTTTGGCGATGCACAGTTTTTTAGAGACCGGCTTGAAAACGGATGGGTTGGCTTGGGCGGAGTAATATTAAATGATAAGGCGGGTACGGGTGGTTTAGCCAGTACAAAAGTATATGCTTCGGCGGCATATCATCAAATGCTTGGGTTAAGCAGTTTGCTTTCTGCCGGTTTTAATATTGGCTGGGCAAACAAACATATTAACGAATCCAAATTAAAATTTCCCGATCAGTTTGATGGAAAATTTTTCGACAGTAATTTACCAACCAGTGTTTCGTTCACCAATAATTATGTGAGCTACATGGATATGCATGTAGGTATGAACTATGCCTACTTCCCCGATGAAAATGTGTATATAAATGCTGGTTACTCCATACAACATGTTAACAGGCCAAAGGAAACATTCTTTGGCGATAATTCTGTGTACGGCCGCATACCCATGCGGCATACCGGTTTTGTAAATGGTATTTTTAAATTAAACGACCGGGTTATAGTTAACCCCAATGCGTATTTTAGCACACAGGCAAAAGCTACTGATTTGGTTTTTGGGCTTAATGCAAATTATAACCTCTCTCAATTTGGTGAGCAGCAATTAATAGCCGGTGTTTATTATCGCCTCGGCGATGCTGTAGTACCCATGGTTGGTTTTGAAGTGGCTAAAATACAATTTACTTTCAGCTACGATGTGACTTTATCGGCCCTCAGCAAATACAACGGCTACCGTGGTGCCAGCGAAATCAGTATTATTAAAAAAGGATTTTATCCCGATAATGTAGACAGAGCTTCTATCTGTCCTAAGTTCTAGATAAAACAAAAAGCATCTACCAACCGCAGATGCTTTTTCAGTTCTTGAGTGTATGATATTTTATTCTTTCTCTATTGTCATCTTAAAATGATCTTGCTTAAAATACTTGCGGTATTTATCTGTTATTTTTTCATCCTGTTTCTTACCGTCAATATAAAGCTCCTTGTTTTTGTACTCAACGGTAAATCCGGTTTTTGAATTTACCAGTCCATCATTTTCCATTTCGGTAAACATTTCTTTGGTAAGCTTCAGTTCATCTTTAGCTTTGTCAATACCAGCACGAGCTTCATCCATTATCTTGTTCATATCAATTTTTTCAATCTCAAGTTTGTTTTTTTCAATTTCAATTTTTGCCTTGGCCAATTCTTTTTTTATGGCTTCTTTATCAACTTCTTTTAACTCCAGCTTTGCGTTCTCAATTTCTTTGCTGGCTTCGGCAAGTGCTTTTTCAATTTCAGCACTTTTATAATTCAGGTTAACATTTTTAAGTGAAGCGCTTACCTCTGCCATCATTTTGTCGAGGTCAATATTTTTTAAAGAGAGCTCAACATTTTTCATAATCTTGTCCATATCCACTTCTTTCAATGCCTTCGCTATCGCATCATTTTGTAATTTTGAAAAATCAATACCTTTTAATTCAGCATCTACCTTTCCCATAGCCTTATCCAGTTCTGTTTGCAGCTTGTCAAAATCTTTCATTGTAATACCTTCCTTATCAGGTAAGGTATCTGTGCAGCTTCCTTCGTATGCAAAATCATCCTGGCCGGTAAACTTGCTGTAACCCAAAGGCGAGTCCTGAAAGGACATGGTAATACCACCAATCAGCAACATGGCAAGGGCGCCGGTAATGGCTTTTTTGTGTTTTAAAATAAATTGTTTCATGGCTATACTTTTTTGTTGGTTAAAAAATGAATACGAATGTATTCGTAACAAATGTAGATTTCTCTTTTCTTATTTGCAATCCGTTAAAAAAATTTAACAATTTTACAAGAGTTCTCGAAAATTAAGTTGTCTAACAATTAGAAAAACTGCTAGGTTGAGCATGTCGAAACCGGTTCTATATTAAGCTAACCCGTCTTCGACAAGCCTGTCTGCCGACAAAGGCAGGCTCAGACTGACAGCAAAATTGTAAATGAAGATTTCAATCTGATGTAAATTTTTAAAACGAACATGATTTTATCAACTCACTATTTTATACGATTTTTACACAAATAATATTACATGCAAACTGCAGCCGTAGTAAAGGAAAGTACAATTGGGCTTATTCATCTGTTTAAAAAAATTACAGGCGATGCTTATGTATTTGCTGATGAAGAAAGCCTGAATAATTATGCACACGACGAAACAGAGAACCTCCATTTTTTGCCTGATATAGTAATAAAACCCAGAACTGCTGATGAGATCAGCCAGATCATGGTGATTTGTAATGAACATAAAATACCGGTTACACCACGTGGCGCAGGCACTGGTTTAAGCGGTGGGGCATTGCCACACCTGGGCGGCGTTTTACTCTCAATGGAAAGAATGAATAGCATCATTGAAATTGATGAGCGTAACCTGCAGGTAACAACCGAGCCAGGTGTAATTACCGAAGTGCTTCAAAATGCTGTTAAAGAAAAAGGGCTATTCTATCCACCAGATCCCAGCAGCAGGGGCAGTTGTTTTATTGGCGGCAATATTGCTGAAAACAGTGGTGGCCCCAAAGCAGTAAAATATGGTGTAGTAAAAGATTATGTATTGAACCTGCAAATTGTTTTGCCTACCGGCGAAATTATGTGGACCGGTGCCAATGTGTTAAAAAATTCGACCGGGTATAATTTAACACAATTAATTGTGGGCAGTGAAGGAACTTTAGCAATTGTTACAAAGATTGTTTTAAAGTTGCTGCCGCATCCAAAATATGATTTGCTGATGCTGGTTCCGTTTAATTCTTTGGAAAATGCAGGAGCGGCGGTGAGTGCCATTTTTCGTGCAGGCTTTACGCCCAGCGCTATGGAACTGGTTGAAATAAATGCTTTAAAAATTGTAAGCAAATTTGTAGATAGTGCCGTGGTGCCGGTTACAGACGATATGGAGGCTCACCTGATTATTGAAGTAGATGGAAACCACATGGACACATTAATGAGCGAAATGGAAGCCATTGCAGAATTGCTTTTGCAATATGATTGTGGCGATGCATTTTTTGCAGATGATGCACAACAAAAAGCAGAGCTGTGGAAATTACGCCGCCGTGTGGCAGAAGCGGTAAAAATAGATGGCTACACCATTGAAGAAGATACGGTTGTGCCGAGGGCTGAACTGCCGGCTTTAATACGTGGCGTAAAGGCTTTGGGAAAAGAATATAATTTTGATGTGGTTTGTTACGGCCATGCCGGCGATGGTAACCTGCACATACGTATAAAAAAACCGGGCAGTATTTACAGTTTAAATAACCCCGATGTGATACCTGCTTTGCAGGCATTGTTTAAACTGGTAAAATCATTGGGTGGCACAATCAGCGGTGAGCATGGTATTGGGTTAATACAAAAACCATACATGGATATTGTTTTTGATAAAGCAGGTTTGCAATTGATGAGCGGAATAAAAAAAGTTTTTGATCCGAATAATATTTTAAACAGCGGAAAAATATTTGACATGGTTTGATGTCTCGTCTGACTATGTTACCATGTTATCAAGTTTCACAAGGCTTGCGCCCAAGTCAGACCTTATAAAATTTCTTAAAAAATAATAAAGTACACATGAAAAAAATTGTAATTGTTTTTGCATTGATAACCAGTTTTTTTACAGTTTGGGCCCAGGATGAAGATGAAAAAAAAGGAGGGTTTAAAAAAGAAAATATGTTTGTTGGTGGAAATGTAAACCTCGGGTTTTCCAACTCAAGCACTGTGTTAGGCATCAGCCCTTACATTGGATATAGTTTAAATAAATATCTTGACGTTGCTTTTTCTACCAATGTTAGTTATACTTCTGTAAGAGATTATAATGAGTTGGGAGATAAGATAAGGCAAACTATTTATGGGCCCGGAGCTTTCGTAAGGGTTTTTCCGTTCAGGTTTTTATTTGCACAGGCCCAGTACGAATTTAACTTCATCAATTACCGATATATACCAACCAATAATAGTATTAATTATGTTCCATCACGTGCTAGTTTAAATGCCAGCAGCCTTTTGGTTGGTGGCGGTTATGCCGGCGGCCGGGAAGGTGTGGGCAGCAGTTTTTATTATTTTTCTGTTATGTGGGATGTGGCGAAGTCTAAAAACTCACCTTATGTTGATGGGTTACAAAGAGCTTTGCCTGTTATAAGGGCTGGATATAATATCGCTTTATTTCAGGGTAGAAACAATAGGGATTAATACTACAGGTATTCTAAAATTTCTTCTGCCTTATTTAACACAACCAGTTTGTCTTCAATTTTGTCGTACAAAAAACCTTCGTCCTGCATGGTTTGTGCAAAGGCAAATAAGTGGTTGTAAAAGCCAGCTGTATTCAGTATAAATATTTTTTTATCATGAATGCTCAGCTGGTTCCAGGTAAGCATTTCAAAAAATTCGTCCATAGTGCCAAAGCCGCCGGGTAATATGATGGCGGCATCACATTTTTCGTACAGTATTTTTTTGCGGGTGTGCATATCATCAACTATGATCAGTTCTGTTATGCCGGCATGATGATGTTCCCTGTCTTTCAAAATTTCCGGAATGATGCCCACCACTTTTCCGTCTTTTTCCAAAACCGCATTTGATACGGCACCCATAATACCTTTATTACCACCACCATAAATAAGTGTAATTTTTTTTGAGGCAAGCACTTGGCCCAATGCTTTTGCTGCTGCTTCATACAATGGGTTATTGCCACTTTTAGAGCCACAAAAAACAGCCAATGAATTTATCCGCATAAAACTTTATAGTTTATTATTGGCAAAGACACGATATTTTCTCTATTTTCAAGATTATTTTTACCTAAACGATTGATATGTCTCCAATTATTTTGTTTTCGTTTGTTATCGGGTATTTTGTTTTGCTGCTTACTGTTGCCTATTTCACATCCCGTGGAAGCAATAACGAATCTTTCTTTATTGGCAACCGCAACAGTAACTGGATGCTGGTGGCATTTGGTATGATTGGTACAAGCCTTAGTGGGGTTACGTTTGTAAGTGTACCGGGTGGCGTGGGTACCGGAAATTTTTATTACTTCCAAATAGTGCTTGGGTATTTAATTGGCTACATGGTTATTGCATTTGTGCTGATACCACTGTATTATAAAATGAACCTAACATCTATTTACACATATCTGGAAAAACGTTTTGGTATCAATGCACATAAGGCAGGCGCATTCTTTTTTATACTAAGCCGTGTGGTAGGTGCTACTGCAAGGCTTTATCTGGTCATTAGTATTCTACAACTTTTCATCTTTGATAAACTGCATATTCCTTTTATTGTAACCACTTTGGTTATTTTGGCTCTTATTTTATTATACACTTTTGAAGGTGGCGTAAAAACAATTATTTATACCGATACATTGCAAACAACCGGTATGCTACTTGGGCTGGTGGTTTGTACAATTGTTATTGTAAAAGCAATGGGTACCGATTTTTCAGGGGCGCTGTCGCTTATGAATGAGAAAGGTTACACCAAAATTTTTAATACCGATGTTAAAGCGGGTTCCTACTTTTTAAAACATATTATTGGCGGTATGTTCATTGCCATTGCCATGACGGGACTGGACCAGGAGATGATGCAAAAAAACATCAGTGTAAAAAATATAAAAGACTCGCAAAAAAATATCATGACGTTTACAGCCGTGTTGATGGTTGTAAATTTCTTATTCCTGTTCCTGGGCGGTATACTTTATTTATACGCCAGCACCAATAATATTGTAGTTCCGCCAGACGATCTTTTTCCAACCATTGCATTGAGTGATGCTTTTAGCGGAACCATTGGCATCCTTTTTATCATCGCATTAATATCAGCGCTGTTCCCCAGTGTTGATGGAGCTATCACTTCACTTACATCCTGCTTTTGTATTGATATTTTAGGTATGAATAAGAAAGAGGGAACTGAGAAAGAAAAGAAAAGAACAAGGCTTAAAGTGCATTTCTCATTTGCCGTTGTATTTTTTATAATGGTGTTGGTTTTTAAAGCCATCAACGATAAGCTGATTATTGATTTTATTTTAAAATTTGCCGGCATTACTTATGGGCCACTGCTTGGTTTATTTTCTTTTGGTATTTTAACAAAGCGACATCTTAATGAAAAATTAATATGGACAGTTTGTATTGTGGCACCTCTGCTGGCACTGGGACTGGATATGCTGAGTAGCCCTGCCTGGTACGAAGCGAAACTGCACGTAACACTTGGTTTAAAATCAATTTCAGAAAATATTTTTCATGGTTACAAAATTGGGAATGAATTGATTTTAATAAACGGCATATTCACCTTTGTAGGCTTATTGTTAATTTCTCATAAAGACGATAAAAAAGTTATTATTTCAGCGTAACTTTACTGTATTAGTAAGTGCCATTCTTAAACTTTATTTAAAGTGCAGAATGGCATTTTGTCTACATATGTGAGCCGCAATTTTAAAATAATAACAGCGTTATAAAATGGAACTCATCAACACCAGGGCTGAACAATATGCAAAAAACAATACCTCT
>JAYUZB010000022.1:0-7826 GCA_043752185.1 Chitinophagaceae bacterium | reverse complement strand
AGCAATGGAAACCAGAATTATGATATGTGTTCTTTTCATGGTAGTAATTTCTTTGCAAAGGTAATTCAATTGAAGTTTTTCTTTTCATTTTGTGTAACTTATTGATCATCTAATCAAATGATTTGTGTCATATTACCCATGTGATAATAAATTGCCGGTTTGAGTGGGTAAATTTCTGCCCCGGTATATCTGCAGTGTTGTACAGTCGCTTATCTTTGCAGGGTTTTTATTTCCATATATAAATACCCAATCTGTTCAAATAATAAAAAGCGATGACTGATCTTTCAAATTTTGATCCCAACTCAGTTGGCAATCCCAACAATAATATTTTTGGTTTACCCTTTACAGAAGAAGATGCAAGACTGGTGATTTTGCCCATTCCCTGGGAAGTTACCGTTAGCTACAATGCAGGTACAGCAAGAGCTCCAGAGCATATTTTTAATTCAAGCCTGCAGGTAGACCTGTACGACCCAGACGTGAAAGACGGATGGAAGCAGGGTTTTTACATGCAACCCTGCGATAAAAAAGTGCTGATGAAAAGTGACTACCTGCGCAAGGAAGCTGAGCTTTTGATCAATTATATAGCGCATGATGAAGTGGTGGCCGATAATAAATTCATGTGTAAATCGCTGAAGGAAATTAATGAAGGCAGTAATTTTTTAAATAACTGGGTGTTTGAACGCACCAAAGAGCTGCTGGATGCCGGAAAACTGGTTGGCTTACTGGGCGGCGACCACAGTACCCCGCTTGGCTTTTATAAAGCCATAGCCGAAAAGCATGGCGATTTTGGCATTTTACAAATTGATGCACATTGCGATTTAAGAAAAGCTTATGAAGGCTTTGTTTATTCTCATGCCTCCATTATGTACAATGCGCTCACAGAAATTCCGCAGCTGCAAAAGCTGGTACAGGTTGGCATAAGAGATTATTGCGATGAAGAAGTAGATTATATTAACGCTAGTGAAACAAGGGTTGTTACCTATTTTGATAAGCAAATTAAAGAACGCCAGTATGAAGGTGAAACCTGGAGGCAGATCGTTGATGAAATAATCAGCCATTTACCGGATAAAGTTTTTATCAGTTTTGATATTGATGGCCTGGATCCAAAACTTTGTCCGCATACGGGAACCCCCGTGCAGGGCGGGTTTGAAACTGAGCAGGTTTTTTACATCTTCAAAAAACTGATACAGAGCGGCAAAAAATTCATCGGTTTCGATTTAAATGAAGTAGGTGTTAGCCACGATGAGTGGGATGAAAATGTAGGCGCCAGGTGTTTGTTTAAATTGTGTAACCTGCTGGTTGCAGCAAACCCTGCCTGATGAATCATTTTGAGATCACATTAAAAACCAACCGCAGCGAAATAGAAATAGTAACTACCAGGGCCTTGCTTGCCGTTGCTGCCGTTGCTTCTTTTGTTTATGCCGGCGAGGAAAATTATTATCTTTCTATCGGGGTAGGAATTGTACTTGTGGGGTTGTCTTTTTATTTAAAAACATTTTTAAACAGGTTTAAAGTAAACAGGTTGCTGCTTTTGTGCTTTGCGTCAGTCTTAACATACATAACCACAGGCACCATTGCATTTGCGGCTGTGTTACTGGTTCATGGCCTTTTTTTTGAGTTACTGAAGAAAAAGGTTTGGGTGCAGATAGATGCTGATGCTGTCACGGTTCACAACATCATTTCTAACAAAGCACATAACTGGACATCTATACAAAATCTTATTCTTAAAGATGATATACTAACCATTGATTTTAATAACGATCGTTTGCTACAGTCAGAAATTATACAAAGCAAACCGGCCATTGATGAAAGCACATTCAATAAATTTTGTTTTGAGCAATTGCAAAAAACAGCACATTTACTAAAAGAAAATAACAAATAAAAATGCTCTCACAAAGCCCATACATTTTATACTCAGATGGCGAAGGAAATATTTTTGAAGATACTTCGCTGTATGCAACCGGCCGCAGTGGCTGGGATGCAATGCCTGTGCCTGTTGATGAATGGATTGAATTACCAACCGGAGGTAACCTTTATGAACTGCCCGGCCGCAAAGGCATTGGCATTGATGTAGAAACAGGCGATATGCGGCTTTGCGACAAGGGTTGGGCTGTTGCAGCTTTCATTCCGCCGGCACATACCGGTTTGTATATGGCTGCTTATGAAACAGAAAAAGAGGCACCCACGCTTCCATTATTTTGTTACACGGCTGCGGCATGGTTTGATGAAAAAATGTACGTGCCTGCAGTAAGAATAGAAAATGATATCAGGCAGGAAGCTGAAGGATATGTGGAAGAACAGATTGAAACCGGAACAAATAAATTGTTGGCAGCGTACCCACATAACCGGTTGATAAAACATTTAATGGAAAACTGCTGCATGACATATACCTGCCCTGCAGCAAGAAATTTGGCTATTGGCCGCTGGGAGTGCCCGGTACCCGTTTCGCCGGCATGTAATGCAAATTGTATTGGCTGTATTTCTTTTCAGCCCGAAGAGGAAACCATCATCAGCACACAGGACAGGTTAACCTTTAAGCCTTCGGCAGAAGAGATTGTTGAGTTTACTGTTCCGCACCTGGAAACTGCGCCTTTTCCAATCATCAGCTTTGGACAGGGTTGCGAGGGCGAACCTTTATTGATGTGGGAAACCATTCGTGAATCAATAATAGAAATAAGAAAGCATACACAAAAAGGAAGTATCAATATCAATTCAAACGGCAGCATGCCTAAAGCCGTTAAGGCATTGTGTGAGGTTGGTTTAAACAGTATCAGAGTAAGTACAAACTCGGCCCGTAAAAATATTTATACATCCTATTATCTACCCAATAATTACCAGTTTGAAGATTTGTTTGAAAGTTTAAAAGTTATGCGTAGTTATGGCGGTTGGACAAGCATTAATTATTTTGTTTTTCCCGGCATGACGGATAGTATTGAAGAATATGAAGCTTTAAGAAAACTGATAAAAGAAACCGATCTCTGCATGATACAGTGGCGCAATTTTAATATTGATCCCGATTGGTATTTGGGAAAAATTGGTGTTACCAATACCGGCGAGTGTATGGGTGTTAAGCAGATGATGGAACTCATTCGTGAAGAATTTCCTCATTTAAAATTTGGGTATTTCAATCCTTCTATGGAAAGAATAAAAGGAAATTTTGAAGAAGATTTTGCACATTAAAAGTGAGATATGTTCTGTTTTTTACACAGAAAAATATACCTTTATCAAAACGCTTCAACATGAAAATGATAATTGCAAAACTCAGGATAGCAGCTATAATCAGCTTCATCCTGTATTTCATATTCATGTTCGCAGGTGCATCGGGCCCGTATAAATTTCAATTCAATTGGGTGCAGAATGTGTTTATACTTATTTCGTTGGTATTATTTGCACTTATTTTGATACTGCAGGTTTACAGGTTTTATATCAGCTACTATTTAAAAGATGAAGCGGAAGAAAATTCTCCTTCTTAAAATCTCAAAAACAATTTCAGGTAAATGGTATAATCATCTGATAACTGCCATGGGCTGTTGGTGCTGGATTTAAAAATGTATTCTCCTTTTTCGGTACCGGCAAAATTAAATGCACAAGAACCTTTTTTACCATTTCCACAGTTTAAAAGCTCAATGCCAACAAAAAATTCGTTTTCCGTAAATGTAAAATCATAAGGGGTAAGATCAAATTCCGATACTTTAGAATCCAGCGATAAATTATTAACAAAAACCGAAATTGAGTCTGTAAGAATTTCATCTCTGGGTTCTTCATTTTCTACAGAGCGTATCCGAAGGCGTAATAAACAAGTATCGCATGTGTTACTTGCCTTAAAGCGTATCTTATCTATTTTAAATTTTTTGTAAGGCAACTTAAAGACACGACCAATCTCGCCGCCTTTTTTTGCACCCCAGCTTCTGTAATATCCAACTGTTTCAGAATTTGAGCCAATTACTTCATGCGAATTAAACACAGTAACCGCATTCATATTTTTAATAATTTCAATGAGGGTAAATTTTGATCTTTTGGCAGCAACAGATATTGGTAACTTAATGCTTTTATAGCCTACCGATGAGATTACAACAGTATCATTGTTTTTAGAATCAGGAACACGCAGCGAAAAATTTCCTGCAAAATTTGTCATGGTTTCTATGCCTTTACGGTTTAAGATTTCAATATTGACAAAAGCAGCTGGTGTTACATCATCATTATAAACTACTTTACCTTCAATAGTTGCCTGCGAAAAAATAACAGCAGGTATCAAAAAAGTTGTTGTAATTATAATAAATGAAATTATGTAAGGATAATGTTTATCTTTTTGAAACATAGGGGATGATTGTGATTTTCTATTTCTTCGAAAGTATGTAATAAAATAGCAAACCACATTAATAATGGATGAGTGTAAATTGAAGCGGATAAAAAATTGATTATTGCTCTTATGCAATTAATTATTTTTTGTTTTTGGATAATCAAATACCAATTGGCAAAATGTTTTTACACCAACAAATAACCGGCAATCGCCCATCAGAAAATCAGGGGTATGGGAGGAGGTATATTTTTTACATCATTGCCCCAAAATAATTCCGTAAGTGCAATTGCAGAGAATTGAACAGTATTAAGCATTCTGTAAATACTATTTTACAACTTGATTTTTCCCGGTGTTTAGTTTATTCCAGATTTTGTTAGGCAGAATGGGCTTAATAAATTGCCCAAAATAGGTTGTAGGAAATTCTTCCTTGATTCCAAATTGATCAGGCTCTTTTGGGGGACAAACATAAGTGCCAAAAAGGATATCCATCAAAGGTGAAATGTTTGCATAATTTCCCATGTCTCTTTCTTTGTCGTGATGCCAATGATGTAATTCTGGTGAACCAATCAGTTTTTTTAAAGGCCCAATCGAAAGCCTCACATTTGAATGGATGTAAATGGCCCAGATTCCACGGAATGCAACAATGATTGCCAATGTGTTTAAGTCAAAACCAAAAAGCAATGCCGGCAGGTTTATTATTGCAACTGTATAAATTGAGTCTACTGGGTGTTCTCTGTGTGCAGCAAGCCAATCCAGCGTTTCGGCTGAGTGATGAACTTTGTGAAACCTCCAGAGGAAATCATACTTATGCTGAAGCCGGTGCCCCCAATAAATCAGGAGGTCACTTAAAATAAGAACCTCAATTGCCTGCAACCAAATGGGCTGTTCACCAATAATACTTCTGAAGTGTAAGGGGATATTTTTATCAAACCATATACCCAGGTAATTAAGTGCTTTTAATACAAGCGAACTCCATAAAAGATATTGACCTAAAAAATAACATAGGTCTAAAAACCATTTAGGCCTGAAAACCCGTTGATTGGATTTTGCAGGAAAAGCCCTTTCCATCGGAATAAAAACCAACGCTAAAAACAACAAACTTGCCCCTGTAGCCAGCAGAATATTAGTAAAACTCATTGTTGTTTTTTTTGTTTCTCTTTTTCTTTTAGCAAGCTGTCAAGTGAAAACAATTTGGGTTCAATGATCATTCCTGATTTTGAGCTGTACATCATTTCAGGTTTCGATCTCTGCATCATTTCCTTTTCTTTATCAGTTAGCCTTACACGTGTTGAATCTAACCTGGGACTTCGATCCAGGTTATCAATAGCAACAAGTGATTTTGATGAAGAAAGCCTCATCCTTTGCGATCTGTGTAAAGAGTCGATTCTCGCTTTTACTGAGTCAGCTATTTGTTTTGCACCAACGCCGCCATTGGGGCTTGTGAAATTATTGTCGGTGTTCTTGTAAAAATAACTGTCAAATGAACCATTTCTGTACAACAGGAAGATCGTAAAAAGCACAATAAAATTTGTTACTGCAATTACTTTAAAAATTGTTGATCTCTTCATACATTTTAAATTTTGGTTGGCTCCATAATCTGTATCCTATTTGTCGATCCAAAATCTGTCAATATCAAACTGGGCAAGATAAGTAGAGCCGTTTGATTTATACATAAAGCGAATGTTTTTGTTGAGGATATCAATTATCATATAGTAACTATATCCGGCATCACTTATAATATCAAATTCCCAGCGGCCATTTGCTTCATCTTTTTTTTTGGATTTTATAAGATAGATAGATGTTTTTACATTTGTTTTATGCCTGAGGATGGTAAAGTCCTTATCAAATTCAAAAGTGCTTAATGCTGTATTGTCTTTGAAGACTGAATCATACAGTTTTGTTGTTAGATTGAATTTGCCGTCCTGCCTTAAGTTTGTTGAAAGATTGATTTGTGAATACGTTTCCATACCAACCAAAATAACTATCAGTAAGAAAATTATTTTTTTCATAATTAGGCCTGTTCAATGTTTCAAGATGTATACTTGTCCTTAAATATACGAAATCAATCCTTAATTGTTTTGGGATAATCCAATACCAACTGACAAAAAGTTTTCACTCCTACAAACAACCGACTATCGTCGATCATAAAATCGGGGGTATGATGTGGGGGTGCATTTTTTGCGTCGTTGCCACGTGGCATTCCGCCAAAATAAAAGAAAAATGCAGGGGCTTTGGTTCCATAAAAACTAAAATCTTCGGCACCGGTAACCCATTCCATTGGCCGCACATTATTTTTGCCGGCAGCGGTTTGTAAAGAAGGTAACATTTTTTCAACCAGTTCAGGCGTGTTGTAAGTTACCAGGGTTTTATTATAAAAATTTACTTCTGCTGTTGCGTTGGATGCTTCGGCAATTTTTGCAGCAGTAAATTTCATGCGTGCTTGAACATCCTGTTGCATTTTACTATCCAGTGTTCGTAAAGTTCCTTCCATAAAGGCCTCTTCAGGAATAATATTGAATCTTACGCCACTATTTATTTTTGCAACTGTAATTACAACGGGTGCTTTGGTCAGGTCCATTTGCCTGCTCACAATATTTTGAAGGCCTTCAATAATTTGTGCCGAAACAGCAATGGGATCCACACCAAGCCAGGGCTGCGATCCATGCGATGATTTACCTTTTACTTTTATGGTAAATAAATCAGCCGATGCCATAAAAGAACCCGTTTTATATTGTATATCACCGGCCGGTATCCACGATTCGATATGCATTCCAAAAATCACATCCACTTTGGGATTATCCATTACGCCTTCTTTTACCATTAATGCTGCACCGCCTTCCTCGCCCTCAGGGGCTCCTTCTTCTGCAGGTTGAAAAATAAATTTTACGGTTCCTGCAATCTCATTTTTCATGCCAGCTAAAACTCTTGCAGTGCCAATAAGCATGGCCACATGTGCATCATGCCCACAGGCATGCATTACAGCAACTTTTGTTTTTCCGTACATACTACTGTCTTTTGATGCATAAGGAATATTTACCCGTTCTTTTACAGGCAGGGCATCCATATCGGCCCTTAAGGCAATAACAGGCCCGGGTTTACCACCCTTTAAAATGGCAACCACACCAGTTTTAGCAATTCCGGTTTTTATATCCAGGCCCAGATCTTTTAACTGTTCAACAATATAAGCGGCTGTTTTAAATTCTCTGTTTCCCAATTCGGGATTTTGATGCAGGTGTCTTCTCCACTGGACCAGCTGGTTTTGCATGGCTTCTGCCTTTTGTGTAATACTGATATTAAATTCCTGTGCCGACAGGGATTTTACAAAAAAGAAGCATATTAAAAGTGGCAAATGTTTAATTTTTTTCATAGAAAATGTTTGATTTGAAAGACAAAATACCATTTATATAATTGTTGATAAGATACTTATTTTTTTCTGCTAACATTAACTTAATGTTCGTAATATTGCCTACTAAATTTTTTTTAACAAAGAAAACAATATTTAAGAAACAAATCGCTTGTGATTAAA
>JAYUZB010000021.1:0-37916 GCA_043752185.1 Chitinophagaceae bacterium | reverse complement strand
AATCTGATATTTTTGGGCGAAGATGTGTTTGAAATTCTCCAAACTGTAATCATCAAAAATATCTTTTCGGTTTTGCAGCAGCAGTTTTACTTTTTCATCGCTCTTTGGTACAAATTCAATGATGAGGTGCTCCCCCATTGGCAGCAACCAATCTGCAATTAAAGCCAGCGGCACATTATTAGCAATGGCAAGGTGGTGCACCAGTGCTAAAGCCAGTACCAGGTCGGCTTTCAACCTTGCTGTAATGGAATCTCTTTCTGTATTGGCCCAGCCAATGGCAGGCGATGGTGTGGTAAGATTATTTACCAGCGGTAAAATATTATCCCTGTTTGATTTCTTTATTTTAAGATACAGCTCATTTATACAATTGTGATCTGCATCTGTTGCAATCACTGCTTTATCATCGTCAAAAAGCAAACTAAAATGCCCGTCGTTGGCACCAAGGTCAATTACTGTTTTAAAATCTATTTCGCTAAAGAACGATTGTACCAATACAGTTTTGGCTTTTAAATAATCATCGCCCAAAATGGTATCGGTGTAATAATCATCCCAGGGTGTTTTTGTTTTTTTGAGCGAAAGCTTTTGCACAAAACTTTCGAGGCCTTTCAACAACAGCTCCAGTTTTTGTTTCGAAAAATTATTTTGTGAAATGGCTGTTTGTTTTGATCTACCCGAAAATTTTGCCTGCAGGTGTACATGCATCAACGTATTTATATTCCAGCGGGAACGTTTGGGAAGCAAACTCACCAGCACATCCATAGGTATGCCATTGGGACAAGCCGTAAATAATTTACCGGTATCGGGATGGCAATAATGCATAAGAAGCAGCGGTGCTAAAAAACATTCGCTGAACTGGCGATAGGCAACCCAGGGTTTACCGGCTTCGTAATTTTCAAAAGAAAGTGTATCAATAAAAACCGGCCGGCCTTTATAAAACTGGATGTTGAAAGGCGTTGCATCTTTTAGTATCATTTCTTTTTTCAGCGATGCCATAGCAATCTGCAAAGTGAGCAAGGCTGCATCCTTCCACATATCAAAACTCCATTCGTAAGGATAACTGATGAAAGGGAGCTGTTCGGGAAGTAGAATTCTTCCAGGGGCAATATCGAATTTATCTCTTTCAGTTATTTCTTTGTGGGCGATAAGCCTTTGCTTTTTTACCAGCTCATCGTATAAGCCACTGCTCATTAGTTTTGTAAAATGAACTTCGTAATTAGGATGTACATAACGGTAAACAGCGCCTTCGTGCCTGAAGACAAAACCGCTGGTATCTTTATATGAGGCAGGATGGGATTGCATACAAAAATTCAGCTTGTTTTACTTGAGGTATTATTCAACAGGATCTTTATCGTCCTCTTTTTTTGATTTCTTTCCGGTAAAAAATGCTTTTATATTGTACCAGAAGTTTTTAAAGAAAAAACTTATGCCTAAAACCGCAGCAATGATCATTTGCAGAATATAACTGCCGCTTCCGGGATCAATGTATAGTAAAAAGAAATGCATAGTTTGTTTTTAAATCTACACGAATTTAGTAAAACAAACCAATAGCAGCTAATAACAATTACCAGCGGCACTGTTACTGTTAATTATATGCATGATTTTTTCTGCAGTTTCTGCCGAAGTTAAGTAGTATGCCCTGGTGTTATTTATGGTAATGCAAAAATATTTTGCTGCAAGCAACTCTTTAATTGAGTTGATGGTGGCAGAACTGATATTTTCCGGAAACGCATCGTTTATAATAAGCCAGCCATTTTGAATACTGTTTGTCTGGCGTAAAATAGGTTGTAGCTGATATGCTGCAAAAGGTTTAAAACCGTTTTGCAGCGTATCAAAATTTAAAAACCGTTTTGCCGTATCAAACTGATGAATGAGTGCAAAGTGCGTTTTTGTATCATTATTTAAAAAGTAATACGTGTTGGTAACGAAGTTGGTTTGTTGTTTTAATTTACTATGCAATGTTTTTAATTCCCCGTAACCATCGTTCGGTTTTTTAAATATTGAATAAGCCGTACTAAGCCACAATACAAAGGGTATCATTAAACAGAAAAAAAGTTGTTGCACTTTTTTATTCGAAAAAATGTTGAACATAAAAATTAAAGCGAGGAAGCTATTGCAAAGAATTGCCCATTTATTGTAAGGCGTAAAATAACAACAGGCTAAAGTTACCATTGTAAAAAGAATGCTGCCGGTGATACGGATCATTTTTACTTGCTTTTCATTCAACATACCTTCCTGCAAACAGGTTACAAAAAGTATTGCTGCAAGAGGAAAAAGAAAAAAGAACTGCCGCATATCATGACACATAGGAACATATGGAAAAATTGAAAAAGGAAAATACGATGCCACTAATAAAAGTGAAATGAAAGTAATTTTCCAAAACCTGGTATCCGGATTTACTTGCTTTTTATAGCTGAATAAAACAGTTGCTAATAACAACAAAGGATAGGCACCTGTTAAAACAGCAATTAATGGAACTGTTACAGTAAGCCTTTTTAGCAGCGCTGTATATGGCAGGCATTGGTAACTGCATACATTAAAATACGCCGAGTTTTTTATTTGTATAAAGCGATAAAAGAAATCGTCGGTATTGATGTAGTAGAAAAGCAAATAGCCTGCACTGCCTATAAAAACAGTTGTTGCCAGGGCAATTACAAAATGGCAAGATATTTTTTTACGGTAATACAACAATAAAACAGGCGTACCTGCATAAATTAAAACAATATTCTCTTTTACAAATAAGCCCGCAAGTAAAAGCAATGCGGTTATAAACCCCAAAAATATATTTCGTTTTGTTGACAGGGGATCGGTATTCTTTTTTATCAGTAAAAATACCAGCAATGCAATTAAGGCAATGTACACATCGGGTAAATTACCCAGTGTGGCCCTGGTTACAACAGGATTAAAATATATTAATGAAGCGGCGAGCAGTATGGTGCGGATGTCCTTTTGCAAACCACATTTAAAACACACAAAATAAGCCAGAATGATCAATACAGATAATGAAGGCATGCACATAGAGAAATCGTTAATGCCAAATAGCTTAAACCACAGTGCCTGGTAAAGTACAACCACTGCCCTGCCTGCATATATATCCTGTGCAAAGAACATATCGTAACTGTTGCTTAAAACATGGCTGCTTAAAAAAGCATAATGCAGATCATCTGACCCCTTAAAAGAATAAAAGCTGGCGTACCGTGTTACGAGCATAATCAGGGTTACAAACCAAAACACCAATGATACAGAAATTCTTTTTTTATACAATGCTTTATCGGTTGAAAAATTAACCATGCTCCTGAAAAATATTAAAGATGCAAAATACTATACTCTGCTGTAAGTTGGAGATTGAGTATTGCATTAAAACGACAGTCTTTTTAATTCATTACATTTGAAACACTAAAAAAATCAATCATGTCTTTCATCAACTACAACACTAAAAACAAAGTAAATATTTTTCCGGGCATACAAAGTGCCATGGAACATTCAGCTCACAGCACATTTGGCTGTGTAACGCTGGAAGCTGGCGTAATAGCGCCCATCCACAGCCATCCGCATGAGCAATGGACCTATGTGCTGGAAGGGGAAATGGAATTTACACTTGATGGAGAAACACAATTGCTGCTGCCAGGCATGGGCGCTTTTATTGCTTCCAATGTATTACATGGTGCTAAAGCTGTAACAGCTTGTAAAGTGATTGATGTGTTTACACCAGTGAGGGAAGATTACAGGAAATTGGATGCTTGATCCTGGATACTGGATGGGTCATCCGATAAATTAAAAGCTTTTAAATTTTCAGAGTGCTTCCTGTATCCAGTATCTAGTATCCAGTATCGTCCTTTCGTGTTTTAAAAGAAAAATGCTTTTGACTCAGATAACTGATGGTTACAATGATAACCGTAGTAAGGCACTGACTTAGGAATGGCCACCAGCCAAACACTTCTACAAATACTTTAAGAATAAAATAATTGAGTGTAAGATTAAGCGCAAGTGATAAGCCATATCTGAAAAGCTGTATTCTTCCTCTTAAATTAGAATCTACAAACACTACATAGCGCATCAGTAAAAAACCAACAGCAAAATTTACGCAAGAAGTAATGAAAAGGGCGGCATTATGTGGTTTTAAGGTGTAAAAACCAAGCTCCACATTTTCGTTTTTAAAAACAAATACCAGTAGTATTTTAAAGAGCATCAAGCCTAAAACTGTATTGGCACCACCACAAGCTGCATAACGGAAAGTTTGCTCCGGCATTAGTTTGCGGAACGGGGGATAAAAAAAATCGATGAATGCTATGATTTTGTCTTTCGGCATTTTTGAAAGTTGAAAGTTGAAAGTTGAAAGTTGAGCGTTCAAGAAAAAGTACTATCAACTTTCAACTCTCAACTATAAAGTTCTTCCCTCGCCTCCTTCACCCTTTCATCTGCCAGGTATTCATCGTAAGTCATCAACTTATCAATCATACCTTTTGGTGTAAGCTCAATAATACGGGTGGCAACGGTTTGCATAAACTGATGATCATGCGTGGTTAATAAAATAACACTGTTATAGGCCACCATATTATCGTTGAAAGAAATGATACTCTCCAGATCAAGATGGTTTGTTGGTTCATCCAATATCAGCACATTGGGATTTTGCAACATCATTTTACTAACCATGCAACGCACTTTTTCGCCACCGCTTAATACATTGGTTTTCTTTAAAAATTTCATCGCCGCTAAAAAGCATCTTACCCAAAAAGCCACGTAAAAAATCTTCATCTACATCCTTGGTGCCGGGTGGCACATACTGGCGCAACCAATCCATTAAGTTCAATTGACTGCCTTCAAAATATTCGCTGTTATCGTTGGGTAAATAAGCAGTGGTAACGGTTGTGCCCCATTCGTAAGTACCGCTGTCGGCTTTCATACGACCATTGATTACTTCAAAAAAACTGGTCAGTGCAATCGGGTCACGACTCAGGAACGCAATTTTATCTCCCTTCTGAATATCAAATTTTATTCTATCAAAAATTGTTTTGCCTTCAATTTGTAATTTAAGATTATCAACTTTTAAAATCTCGTTACCCACTTCCCTATCCTGCTTAAAAATAATACCGGGGTATTTTCTGTTGCTGGGTTCAATATCTTCAATAACCAGTTTTTCCAAAGCCTTTTTACGGGATGTGGCTTGTTTACTTTTAGATGCATTGGCACTGAAACGGGCAATAAATTCAAGCAGATCTTTACGCTTGTCTTCCATCTTTTTGTTCTTATCGCCCAGTTGCCTGGCCGCCAGTTGAGAACTCTCGTACCAGAACGAATAGTTACCGGTGTACACTTTTATCTTGCTCCTGTCCACATCGGCAACATGCGTACAAACTGCATCCAAAAAGTGACGATCATGACTTACCACCAAAACAATATTCTGATAATCGGCCAGGAAATTCTCCAGCCAGCTGATGGTTTCCACATCCAGGTTATTGGTAGGCTCATCCAGCAATAAAATATCGGGGTTGCCAAAAATAGCCTGCGCCAGCAATACCCTTACTTTAATGTTAGCAGCAATATCTTTCATCAGCGTTTGGAGCAATTCGTCCTTTACGCCCAGGTCGCTTAACAAAGTAGCAGCATCGCTTTCGGCTGTGTAGCCGCCCATTTCGCCAAATTGTTCTTCCAGTTCGCCGGCTTTTAGGCCATCCGCTTCGGTAAAATCCTCCTTGGCATACAGTGCATCTTTATCGTGCATGATTTTCCACATTTTTTTGTGGCCCATCAATACCGTGTTTAAAACTGTTATCTCATCAAAAGCAAACTGGTTCTGGTTTAAAACCGCCATCCGTTCGCCGGGCGTAATATCAATGGTTCCCTTGTTGGGTTCAATTTCGCCACTAATAATTTTTAAAAAGGTAGATTTACCGGCTCCGTTGGCACCAATGATACCATAACAGTTTCCTTTGGTAAAGCTGATGTTCACTTCGTCGAACAAAACCCGTTTGCCATAGGCCAGGGTTATATTATTTGCACTTATCATAGTTGTAAAAAAGAGCGCAAAGATAGGGGAAGCGGTTGGCAGTTGGCAATTTGCAGTTGGCAATATTTATAAGCATTTACTGCACTGCTTACCGCCAACTGCCCACTGTGAACAGCCAACTGTAAACTGCCAACTGCAAACTGCCAACTGCAAATTGCCAACTGCTCAGTATCTTTGCGGCATGTCAATAGTGAAAATTTTACAGAAAAGTACCATCGAAAGTTTATCGGCTTTATACAACCAATCCTTTACAGATAAGGATTTTCAGATAAACCAAACCAAGCCCGAATTTGAGGGAGATTATACCGTGGTGATGTTTTCGCTGGTTAAATCTTTAAAGCTGGCGCCGGATGCAATTGGCAATCAGTTGGGTGAACATCTTACTAAAAATTACCCGCAATATTTTTCTGGATTCAATATTATTAAAGGTTTTTTAAATCTTTCCGTTGCAGATGCTTACTGGCAGGATTTGCTTCAAAAAAATTACAACGATATCTGCTACGGCAAAAAAGCTTTAAACGAAAAGAAAGTGATGGTAGAATATGCATCGCCAAACACCAACAAGCCTTTGCACCTTGGGCATTTAAGAAATATTTTTTTAGGATGGAGTGTGGCCGAAATTTTAAAAGCCAATGGATATGATGTGGTAAAAAGCTGTATTGTAAACGACCGGGGTATACATATTTGTAAGAGCATGATTGCCTGGCAAATGTTTGGTAACGGTGCTACACCTGAAAGTACCGGGATAAAAGGCGATCATCTTGTTGGAGAGTATTATGTAAAATTTAATGATGTTTATAAAGAACAGGTTGCCGAATTAATTGCTGCAGGCAGAACAAAAGACGAGGCAGAAAAAGAAGCGCCCGTTATAAAAGCAACGCAACAAATGTTGCTTGATTGGGAAGACGGAAAACCCGAAGTGATGGAACTTTGGAGAACGATGAACGGATGGGTGTATGCCGGTTTTGATGTTACCTACAACAGCATTGGTGCCGATTTTGATAAAACCTACTACGAAAGCAATACTTACCTGTTGGGAAAAAATATTGTGCAGCAGGGCATGGATAAAAAAGTGTTTTATCAGAAGGATGACAGCAGTATCTGGATTGACTTAACCGCTGACGGATTGGATGAAAAGATTGTGCAACGCAGCGATGGTACATCGGTTTACATTACCCAGGATATTGGTTTGGCTTTACAAAAATACGAGCAGTATAAAATTGACCAAAGCATTTACGTAATTGGCAACGAGCAGAACTACCACATGAAAGTGTTGCAGCTGATTTGTCAAAAACTGGGCATGCCGAATGCTGAAAATATTTACCATTTAAGTTACGGCATGGTGGAGCTTACCAGCGGCAAAATGAAAAGCCGTGAAGGCACTGTTGTTGATGCGGATGATATTGTAGAAGAAATGATAACCACATCACAACAACATACCGAAGAACTGGGTAAAGTAAAAGATTTTACTGCTGATGAACTTACGGCGTTGTACAATACCATTGGTTTGGGTGCTATGAAATTTTATTTACTAAGAGTTGACCCTAAAAAAACAATGGTATTCAACCCGGCTGAGAGTATAGATTTTCATGGATTTACCGGGCCGTTTGTGCAATATACGTATGCAAGGATAAAAAGTATTTTAAGAAAGCAATCGGACTCGCCAATGACCAATGACTCAATGACTACTGACTTACTAAAAGCCGAAAAGGAAGTCATTGTTGTTGCAGAACAATACGGTTCTATAATTGAACAGGCTGCACAGGAGCACAATCCTTCTGTTATTGCCAATTATGTTTTCAATCTAGCTAAAACATTCAATTCTTTTTACTCCGAGCTTTCAGTAGCCAATGCAGAAACAGAAAATAAAAAACAGCTTCGTTTAAAAATATCTTTATTAACCGCAAATATTTTAAAAAGCGGAATGAGTTTACTTGGAATTAATGTGCCGGAGAGGATGTGATCCATCTCAGGCAGCAATTCTTTTAAAATAATCGTCTGATTAAAAAACTGTCAGCTATGTTTAAATATTTTATCATTTCACTTGCATTACTTGCTTTTATCGGTTGTAAAAAAAATGAATGTGCTCCAAAAATTACACCTTGCATGCAGGCACAGATAGACTCTTCGCTGTCAAAAACAAAAGGTTCGCTCTATTACAGGATTGATGCCTATAAATATCAGGGCAACGATGTTTACCTGTATTATCAGGGTTGTTGCGACAGGTACAATGAATTAAAAGATAACAACTGCAGTTATCTCTTTGCGCCTTCCGGTGGAATTGGTGGGGGTGGCGATCACACCCATCCTAATTTCTATCAAGAAGCCACTTTCATATCCACCATTTGGGTTGATCCACGGCCTTAAATTCTATGAGTTTTTTTTAAAAATGACGAATGAGTTTACCCGAAAAGTGCAGGAAAATGTAAACTCTTCTTCAATCCAGTTGAACCACATAGTATATAGGTAACATAGAAAAAACACATAGTCCTATGTTTTCTCTATATTTGCTATCTGCCTATGTGGTTCAAATCAATTCTACACTATCAAAACTTCGGCGTTACTCCCATCTCATAAAATATAAAAGAATAAATATCCGCTGTGGTTTCAATATTCTTTTTGGTATTGCTGGCGCCATGGCCGCTGTTGGTATCAATACGAATCAGTACAGGATTTTTCCCTTTGTATTTCTCCTGTAACTCAGCAATGTATTTAAATGAATGCGCCGGCACTACCCTGTCATCATGATCGGCTGTTGTTACCATTGTAGATGGATAGTTAGCCGAAGCACTGATATTATGCAGCGGAGAATAAGCGTACAGATTTTTAAAATGCTGCACATCCATTTCGCTGCTGCCATAATCAGCTATCCAGTTAAAGCCAATGGTGAATTTATGAAAACGCAACATGTCCATAACACCCACTTGTGGTATGGCCACACGAAACAGATCGGGGCGCTGGTTCATAACCGTGCCTACCAATAAACCGCCATTGCTTCCGCCACGTATGGCAAGTTTGGCGCTGCTGGTATATTTTTCTTTGATGAGGTATTCGCCTGCAGCAATAAAATCATCAAACACATTTTGTTTGTTAAGCAACATGCCTGCTTTGTGCCATGCCTCGCCATACTCGCCGCCGCCACGCAGGTTTGCCTGTGCATATACACCGCCTGCATTTAAAAATGGCAATAAAGTGGCGCTAAAACCCGGATTCAGGTTTATATTGAAACCTCCGTAAGCGTATAATAAAGTAACATTGTTACCGTCTTTTTTTACACCTTTTTTGCTGATGATAAACATCGGAATTTTTGTACCGTCTTTTGATGTATAGAAAACCTGTTTGGTCTCATAATCGGCTGGGTTAAATGCAACTTCCGGTTTACGGAATGTTGAACTTTTACCTGTTGCTACTTCATACTTATAAATAGTGGGCGGAAAAGTAAAAGAAGTAAAAACATAGAACAGTAATTTATCATCACGGTCGCCGCCCATACCGCTGCCGGTACCCAATGCAGGATATTTAACTTCGCCCAATTGTTTTCCGGCAAGGTTGTACACGTAGGTTCTGGTTGTAACATCCTTTAAATAAGAAACAAATAATTTTCCGCCACCTGTGCTTGCACTCTGAAGTGGTTCTTTTGTTTCAGCAATAATGGTGGTTGCTTTTTTCAGATCGGGATTTTTAATGTTCACGGCAATTACTCTGCTGTTGGGTGCCCCGGCATTTGTTTGTATTAAAAATTGATTGGCTGTATTTTCTATAATGCCATAATCGTCATTGGTAATATCGGGCACAACAGCATAAAATTTTCTTTCCTTAGCAGTAAGGTCCATTGCGTAAATCGCATTGCCATCAAGGCCTTTACTGCGGTCGCTTAAAGTAAGAAACAGGAATTTTTCATCCTCGCTGGTAGATGCTGTATGAAAACGCAGCGGATTATTTTTGTCTTCATAAATAAGTTTATCGGTGCTTTGTGCTGTGCCTACTTTATGATACCAAACCTGGTGGTTCTCATTCTTTACACTCAATGCGCTGGCACCCTGCACAGGCGCAGGATAACGGCTGTAATAAAAACCATGTGCTTCCCATGCTGCACCACTTACTTTCACCCATTCAATTTTATCATTCAGGTTTTTACCGGTGGCCATATCTCTTACATAAAAAGTTTGCCAGTCGCTGCCACCTTCGCTTAAACCCACTATGGCATATGCTCCGTCTTTGCATAAATTAAAAACTGTCATTCGGGTAGTACCCTCCTTACTCAATTTATTCGGGTCTATCACTTCTTCTACTTTACCATCCAATCCTTTCTGGCGATAGAGCACCGATTGGTTTTGTAAACCATTATTCTTATAAAAATAAAACCACTCGCCATTGCGGAACGGGGCAGAATATTTGGGGTAATTAAAAACTTTTTCAATTGCCTCCTGAAAATTTTTACGGTAAGGGATTTTATCCAGATAGCCGAAGGTTACTTTATTTTCTTCGGTAACCCATGCCTTGGTCTCTTCACTTTTATCATCTTCCAGCCAGCGGTATGGGTCATTTACTTTTGTACCAAAGTAGGTATCTGTCTGTTCTGTTTTTTTTGTGGTTGGGTAGGTAAGCTGTGCCATTGTATTTGCTGCAAAAAGAAGAGCAGTAAGTGTTAAAAATAATTTCATAAAAAAATGTTTTTGCTAAGATATGATATTTGGTTTGGCCCGAATTATAATGCGCCAGCAGCATATTTCAAATGCCGGTTATCAACTTACAAACTGCCGTTTGACCCATGTACTGTGTATTATTGACACATAAAATCAAAGCATTTGCCGTATTTTTGGCAGATGGAAAAGAAGGTTACAAAGATTGGCGTACTAACATCGGGCGGCGACAGCCCGGGTATGAATGCCTGTATACGGGCTGTTGTACGCACCGGAATACATCATGGCCTGGAAGTTTATGGCATCATGCGTGGCTATAGCGGTATGGTGGAAGATGATATCATTCGCATGGAAAGTCGCAGCGTGGCCAATATCATTCAGCGGGGCGGTACTATTTTAAAAACATCACGGTGTAAAGAGTTTTTAACTCCCGAAGGAAGAAAAAAAGCCTACGATAATTTAAAAAAGCACGGTATTAATGGCCTGGTGATTATTGGTGGCGATGGTAGTTTTAGGGGCGCCCAGATATTCAGCAATGAATTTGATATCCCCTGCATTGGATTACCCGGCACCATTGATAAAGATATTGCAGGCACCGATTTTACCATTGGTTTTGATACTGCAGTAAACACGGCTGTTGAAGCCATTGATAAAATAAGGGACACTGCCGATGCACACGACCGTTTATTTATTATAGAAGTGATGGGCCGTGATGCTGGTTATATTGCACTGCACAGCGGTATTGCAACCGGTGCCGAAAACATTCTGATACCGGAGCGTAAAACAGAAATTGAAAAAATTATTACACAGCTTGAAGAAAAAGAGCGGCGGCGTAAACTGGTTAATTTAATTGTTGTTGCAGAGGGGGAAGAATTTGGCGGCGGCAATGAAGTAGCCAGGGTATTAAAATCACGTATGCCATTGCTGGAGGTAAGGGTTTGTATTCTGGGCCATATTCAGCGTGGAGGTTCGCCCAGTTGTTTTGACAGGCTTATTGCAAGCCGCATGGGCTATCATGCAGTAGAGTCGCTGGTTGAAGGAAGGCACAATGTTTTTATAGGAATTGTAAACAATAAAATTAATTATATACCGCTTGATGAAGCCATAAAGAAAAAACAACGCATTAGTGAAGAATGGCTGAAGATTGTGAAAATACTGGCGACATAAAAATTAGGAATTAGGAATTGGAAGCCCCTTTTGAATCTTTACTTTTAACTTTTGAATTTATTAAATGAGCAAAAACCTAGACAAATACCTGCATCAGCAAATGGATAAAGAAGCAGGTATTGCACACTCTCAGAAAAAAACAAAAATTGTTGCTACAGTTGGCCCGGCTTGCGACACGCTTGAAAAATTGCTTGAACTGGCCAAAGCCGGCGTAAATGTTTTCAGGCTGAATTTTTCTCACGGATCTTATGACAACAAAAAAGAGATTATTGAACATATCCGTACCATCAATAAATCGCAGCCAATTAACATTGCTATTTTAGGCGATCTGCAGGGACCCAAATTAAGAGTGGGAGAACTTAAAGATGGTATGGTTGAACTGTTAGAGGGTGCCGATATTATTTTCAGCACTGAAAAACAAATCGGCACAAAAGAAAAATTGTACGTATCATACCCCAATTTAACAACCGACACAAAGGTTGGTGAACGTATTTTTTTGGATGATGGTAAAATGGAAGTAAAGGTTAAATCTATACTGAATGAAAAAGAGATTTTGGTTAGCATTACCATCGGTGGCATGCTGCTGCCTAAAAAAGGAGTTAACCTGCCCGATTCGGAATTAACCATGCCTTCGATGACGGAAAAAGATTATGCCGATCTTGAATTTATTATTGAAAATAATCTTGACTGGGTGGCGCTTTCATTCGTTCGCAGAAAACAGGATATTGTTGAATTAAAAAAAATAATAGCAGATAAAAAAAGTAAGATAAAAGTTATTGCAAAAATTGAAATGCCCGAGGCATTAAAAAACATACGTGATATAATTGTAGAAAGCGATGGCATTATGGTGGCCCGTGGCGATCTGGGGGTTGAAGTTCCGGTAGAGCAGGTACCTATTATACAAAAAGAACTCATTCGCAAAAGTATGCACCGTGCCAAACCGGTAATTGTGGCTACGCAGATGATGGAAAGCATGATGGACCGCACCAAACCAAACCGAAGCGAAGTGAGTGATGTTGCCAACGCCGTGCTGGAAGGTGCTGATGCAGTAATGCTGAGCGGCGAAACCGCCATGGGTGAATATCCGGTACAGGTTGTTGAAACTATGGTGCGTATCATTCTGGAAGTAGAAAAAACGGTTTATGATTATAACCGTGATGATATTCTTTCGCCACAACCCCACTCTCCTTCTTTTTTAAGCGATGCCATTTGTTACAGCGCCTGCAAACTGGCAAACGATACCAATGCACGTGCATTAATAGGTATGACACAAAGTGGCTACACTGCTTTTATGCTAAGCAGCTACAGGCCAAAAGCGCCACTGTATATTTTCAGTAAAGAAAAAACTTTATTGGCTCAGTTAAGTTTAAGCTGGGGTGTAAGGGCATTTTATTATGCCGAAGAAGAAAGCCTGGATGATATAATTTTTGACCAGATCAATATTTTAAAGGAACGTGGTTTTTTAGAAAAGGGAGATGTGGTAATAAACACAGGAAGCACACCGGTTGAGTTGCATCTGCCAACCAATATTGTAAAAGTTTCTACTGTTGAATAAAGCAGTCGGGAGTTATAAGTCTGGAGTCTGGAGTTAGAAGTTGACTCCGAACTCCCGACTACTAACTTCTTCTGGCTTCCATAAACCGCAATAAATTCTTTTTAGCCCCATTTTTTATTTTTCGCTGAAAAAAAGAATTCCAACCCAACAGCCATCCACTAAAACCAAGTGCCTGGCTACTCCATTTATGCAGGCTGAAAGCATCGCTGTACTCTGCAATCTTTCCATCTGCAAAGCGCATATTGGCTTTAATTTTATTTACCACCTTTTTTCCGGTCTTTGAAAAAGTATAAGTAGCCACCCAGTCACATGTGCTGTATTCAGCATCAAGGTGCTTAATATTACCGTAGGTTAACGAAAAGTCTTTTGCATTTTTGCAAAGCATTTCCCACATGGCCCTCACTTCATTTGCATTCAATAATCCAAAAACAGGATCAAAGAAAACAATATCATCAGCATAACAACTGTTCATACCGTTATAATCAAGCTTTTGAAAAGAAGAATAAAATTTATTGATAAGCTCATCCCTGTTTGTACTCATAAACGGTATTGTTTCATTAAATTTAGCACTCAAATACTTATCAAATGAAAAAATATTTCTGCCTGCTGCTTTTTGCCATCCTGTTTATAACAAATCTTAACGCACAAAACATTGATTCCATCTGGGTTACTGAAAATTATTATAAAGTAGAAAAGATGGTACCCATGCGTGACGGCATCAGTTTGTTTACCGCATTTTACATCCCTAAAGACACTGCAAAACACCCCATACTTCTTAACCGCACTCCTTATTCCTGTTCGCCATACGGAGCCGATAAACTAAACCCTCGCATTTACTCAACATACTGGCTTAACTATTTAAAAGAAGGATACATTATTGCCATACAGGATGTAAGGGGCAGGTGGATGAGTGAAGGTGAATTTGTAGATGTACGCCCCTTCAACCCAACTAAGAAAGGCAAAGAAATTGATGAAGCCAGCGATACTTACGATGCCATTGAATGGATGGTAACTAATTTGCCTTATAATAATAACCGTGTTGGTTGTTTTGGTATTTCCTACCCGGGTTTTTATGCAACCATGGCAGCACTCAGCGGCCATCCGTCATTGAGAGCTGTTAGTCCGCAGGCACCTGTTACCGATTGGTTCCAGGGCGATGACTTTCACCACAACGGCGCTTTTATGCTGATGGACGGCTTTGGTTTTTACAGCGGCTTTGGTAAACCCAGGCCAAAGCCAACAACGGTCAGCAGCCCCGGTTACCGTATTCCTTCGCAGGATAATTATGATTTCTTTTTAAGAACAGGTGCTTTAAAAAACTTCACCAAAATTATGGGCGATAGTATTGCCTTTTGGAAAGACCTGATGAATCATCCTGATAATGATGCCTGGTGGCAGGCAAGAAATGTAAGGAATTTTGTAACCAATATAAAACCTGCTGTACTGGTTGTAGGCGGTACTTTTGATGCCGAAGATTGTTTTGGTGCCTGGAGCCTTTACAAAGCCATTGAAGAAAAAAACCGCAACACCGATAACCGTTTGGTAATGGGCCCCTGGTTTCATGGTGGCTGGGGTGGCCGCAGCGATGGCAGCTATTTAGGCAATGTACGTTTTGAAAAAAAAACTAGTGAATATTATCAGCGAAATATTGAGATTCCCTTCTTTAATTTTTATTTAAAGTTGAAAGGTACGGTACGTGACATTGCAGAAGCTACAGTTTTTTTTACCGGCGAAAATGAGTGGAGAAGATTTAATACATGGCCAGTTAAAACTATGGAATACAAAGACATATTTTTGGGTGCCAATGGAAAATTATTATTTGAAAGGCCTGTAAACAGCTCATTCAGTGAATATATTAGCGACCCGGCACACCCGGTTCCCTATACCGAGGATATTGGTTTGGGTAGAACCCGGGAATACATGATAGACGACCAGCGCTTTGCCAGTCGCAGGCCCGATGTGCTTACATACAGCACCGATGCATTAGCAGAAGATATTACTCTGGGAGGCCCATTGCTGGCAAGTTTGATGACAAGCATTTCAACAACTGATGCCGATTTTGTAGTAAAGTTGATAGATGTTTTTCCGGATGAATATAAATATGATGAAGCAGATTTTGGGAAAGGAAATGGAACTACATACCCCATGGGTGGCTACCAGATGCTGGTACGAGGAGAAATTATGAGAGGCCGTTACCGCAACAGTTTTGAAAAACCCGAAGCATTTACTCCTAATAAAGTTACACAGGTAAAATACACGTTGCCAGATGTGGCACACACTTTTAAGAAAGGCCATAAGCTGATGATACAAATACAAAGTAGCTGGTTTCCTTTGGCCGACAGGAACCCACAAAAATTTGTTAACATTTATAAATGCGATGACAGCGATTTTCAAAAAGCAACGATAAAGATTTATCATGATGCGGTGAATGCGAGTAAAATTATTTTACCAGTTTTAAAAAATTAAAAAAAACTATGAAAAAAATATTTTGTTTTTTATTTGTTTTGGTAAGCGTTGTTTGTGAGGGACAAAGTGAATTAAATATTGTGCCGATGCCTGTAAAAGCAGATATCAATTATAATGCAACTAACAAATTCCGCATCACCAGATCAACATTGATCTTATATAATTCTGAATTATTAAAACCTGATGTTAATTATTTTATATCACAGGTAAATTCCCTTTTTAGGTTATCACTGAGATCAAAAATGGAGCCGGTTGATTTTAAAAAAGAACAGAAGATAAAACCAAACTCTATTGTAATTACTTTATTGCCTGAGAAATATGCAGGAGAGTCGGGTGATGAATATTATAATATTATGAGCTCTACTGGCAATATGAATATAAATATCAACAATTCAAAAGGCCTCTTCTATGCTATTCAAACAATTCTACAAATAGTACAAAAATCAGGATCGGGAGATCATTTATTAATGCCGCTTACATCAATCGCAGATTATCCAAGATTTAAATACCGCGGCATGCACCTCGATGTCAGCCGCCACTTCTTCCCTGTTTCTTTTGTAAAAAAATATATTGATTATCTGGCCGCTTATAAATTCAACACATTTCACTGGCATTTAACCGATGATCAGGGCTGGCGTATTGAAATAAAAAAATATCCGGAACTCACAAAAACCGGTGCATGGAGAAACGGAACCATCATTGGTCGCTACCCCGGTAAAGGCAACGATAACAAGCCTTACGGCGGATTTTACACACAAGCTGAAATTAAAGAAGTGGTGCAATACGCTAAGGAAAGATACATTGATGTGATACCTGAAATAGAAATGCCAGGCCATAGCAGCGCCGCCATTGCAGCTTATCCCTGGCTCAGTTGTTTTCCGGCAAAGCCAACCGAAATACCTGCAAAGATGATCTCTCAAAAAAGTATGGAGGAACAAAAAGCAGGAAGAATAAAATTAGTGCAGGAAACCTGGGGCGTATTTGATGATGTATTTTGTGCAGGCAAAGATTCTACTTTTAAATTTTTAGAAAATGTAATTGATGAAGTGATAACACTTTTTCCTTCAAAATATTTTCATTTAGGTGCCGATGAATGCCCCAAGGCGCACTGGAAACTTTGTGCGGCATGCCAAAAAAGAATGAAAGATAATAACCTGAAAGATGAACACGAACTGCAAAGCTGGTTTGTGCAGCGCATTGAAAAATATGTAAACAGTAAAGGCAAAACAATGATTGGCTGGGATGAAATATTGGAAGGCGGCCTGGCACCCAATGCAGTGGTAATGAGCTGGCGTGGAGAAAAAGGCGGCATTGAAGCAGCCAAACAAAAACACCAGGTGATCATGACGCCGGGCAACCCGGTTTATTTTGATCATACACAAAGTAAAAATGAAGACAGCGTAACCATTGGTGGCTACAACCCCATTGAAAATGTATATGCATACGAGCCCATACCCAAAGAGTTGAGTGCAGAAGAAGGAAAATATATTTTAGGTGCACAGGCCAATATGTGGACTGAATATATGGAATACCCAAGCAAAGTAGAATACCAGTTGTTTCCCCGCATAACTGCACTGAGTGAGGTTTTGTGGAGCCCAAAAGAAAAAAGAGATTGGAAAGATTTTGAAAGAAGGCTACCGTCTATTTTTGAAAGATTGGAAAAACAGAAAATTAATTTTAGCAAAGCCTATTATGATTTGAAGGCGACTGTTATACCCACCACTGATTTAAATGGTGTTTTATGGAAAGTTGAAACAAAAAACAAAAACAGTAAAATAAAATGTACATCCTCTTATTTAAGTTCCTATGTAGGAGATTATACTGAGCCTTTACTGATTCGTGAAAATGCCGAACGAATGTGTTTACTGCAGGGTAGCGACAATAAAACGCTCTCTGCTGTTAAACAATCATTTTTCTTCAACAAAGCCACCGGCAAAAGAATAACCCTTGCAACTGAAGCCAGTAAAAATTATCCGGGTCATGGGGCTTTCACATTAGTCAACGGCGTGCAAAATGAAAAAGGCATGTCCAAATCATCAGAGTTTTTGGGCTTTGCCGGAACCGATATGGATGCAACAATTGACCTGGGAAAAGAAACTGAAGTGTCGAAAATAACATTGCACAGTTTAAACCATCCCGGCAGCTGGATATATTTACCCAGCCAGGTTGAAGTTTCTTTTATTCCCTTTTTTGATACCACTATCATAACAAAACATCAGCCCATTGAATTGGTAACGCATATTGTTAAGGACGAAAATAATGATCAAACCGTACAATTAGCAACACCCAAAACCTGTCGTTACATCAGGGTATATGCAAAAAATTATGGCATCATCCCCGATGGCAAACCAGGCGCTGGTAATAAGGCGTGGCTGTTTGTAGATGAGATAGAGGTGCAGTAGGTGTCAGGCCACTACGATAAGAGTTTGCATTTTGAGGTTCTGTAAAAACTAAAGTATCTTAAGCCAGCATAATATTTGCAGTGGCCAGACACCTAAACCCAAAAGCCGCCAATAAATTAAAGCTGCCACTCCTAAAATAAATTATACACTGTAAATTTGATAACAAAGTCACTGACATGCATTTTGAACCCAACCAAATCTATCACGTTTACAACAGGGGCAATAATAAGCAACCCGTCTTTTTTAATGATGCCAATTATCTTTATTTTCTCCAAAAAATAAAAATTGAATGGAAAAAATATGCGGATGTTCTGTGCTATTGTTTAATGCCCAATCATTTTCATATTATGCTGGTACCAAATAAGGATGGTTGTAAAAACATAATTTTAGCTGATAAAGAAACCCACATGCAAGATCTCTCAAAAACAATTGGCAAAACCTTAAGCTCGTATACCAAAGCAGTTAACATCCAAAACAAAGCAACCGGCAATCTTTTTCAAAAGAAAACCAAAGCAAAATTATTAACAGGTCCAAACAGCTTGATTGAAAATTTTTTAACCCATGAGTATTTGTTAACCTGCTTTCATTACATCCATCAAAATCCTTTAAAAGCAAAATTGGTAAAAGATTTAAAAGACTGGTTGTATTCTTCTTATCCGGATTATTATAGTGGCCGTAAAGGAACTATTTGTAATAAATTGTTATCCTTTAAATTACTCGGTTTAACCGAAAATGATTTTAAAATGCCTGTACTTAAAGAATTGGATAACAATATTGTTGAAGGATTATTTTAACTTAGGAGTATGAATAGGTGTCTGGCCACTGCCATCAGCTATTAAATTTAAAAACTCTGCCTTAAGCAAACTAACTTTCAGGCAGGCTATTTTCGTAGTGGCCTGACACCTGCAACCAACTATTATGACAAAAATTGACCTCACTGATTCTCTCGAAAAAATTCCGGTAAAAATATTTCCCGACTCCGGCTCGGGCTCTGCATTTGTTGCCAAACAGATTGCGGCACTTATAAAAGAAAAAGAAGCCGAAGGCAAAAAACCTGTTATTGGCCTGGCCACCGGTTCATCGCCCAAAACATTATATGCCGAGTTGGTGCGTATGCATAAAGAAGAAGGATTGAGTTTTAAAAATGTTATCACCTTCAATCTCGATCAGTATTACCCAATGGATAAAGATGCGCTGCAGAGCTATCATTATTTTATGCGCAAGAATTTATTTGAGCAAACAGATATTGACCCCAACAATTATCATTTGCCCGATGGCATGATACCAAAGGACAAAGTGAAAGAGCATTGCATCAGTTACGAAAAACAAATTGAAGATGCCGGTGGATTGGATCTGCAGATTTTAGGCATCGGCGTAAACGGCCATATTGGTTTTAACGAACCGGGCAGTAGTATCAATTCAAAAACAAGGCTCATCAGTTTAGACAACAGCACCCGCATTGCCAATGCATACGAGTTTGGTAATATGACGCAGGTGCCACGTATGGCCATCACCATGGGCATCAATACCATCTTAAAATCTAAAAAAATAATTTTAATGGCCTGGGGCCAAACGAAAGCCCCGGTAATTAAAAAAGCAGTTGAAAATATTGATACCGAAGATTTACCGGCATCACTTTTACAAAATCATGATGATTGCATTTTTGTAATTGACGAAACCTGCGCCAGCGAATTAACCCGTTTTAAAAGTCCGTGGTTAACCGGCGAATGCGAATGGACCAACACCATGATGAAACGTGCCGTGGTTAACCTGGCACTAAAATTAAACAAGCCCGTTTTAAGTTTAACCAATATTGATTACAACGATAATGGCCTTAGCGACCTGCTGGTAGAAAAAGGCGATGCTTACGAAATTAATCTGCAGGTTTATTATTTATTAAGAGACAGCATAACAGGCTGGCCAGGCGGAAAAGTATCTGAATACCGCACCAATCATCCGGAAAGAAACGAACCATTCCCAAAAAAAGTGGTGCTCTTCTCCCCTCACCCCGATGACGATATCATTAGCATGGGCGGCACTTTTATGCGGCTGCACGACCAGGGGCATGATGTACATGTGGCTTACCAAACCAGCGGAAATATTGCAGTGACCGATGAATTTGTAACCCGCTTTATTGATTTTGCGGTTGGGTTTGAAAGCATGTTTGATATTGATGAGACCAAGAGCAAAAAAATATTAGATGACGCCACGGCTTTTTTAAAAATAAAAACAAGCAGCGAAAAAGACACCGAAGCCATACGTGCCATAAAAGGATTGATAAGAAGGTGCGAAGCCAAAGCCACCGCCAAATATGTTGGTTTAAAAAATGAACAGATACATTTTATGAACTTGCCGTTTTATGAAACCGGTACCATTGAAAAAAATCCGATGGGAGAAGCGGATGTGCAACAAACAGTAGACTTGTTGAATAAATTAAAGCCGCAGCAAATTTATTGCGCCGGCGATTTTGCCGATCCGCATGGCACACACAAAGTTTGTTTTGATGTGGTGATGGAAGCCTTGCACAGAATAAAGGCCACAGGTGCTGCATGGGTAAATGATTGCTGGCTATGGTTGTACAAAGGCGCCTGGCAGGAATGGGATATTACCGAAATAGAAATGGCCATACCTATGAGTCCCGACCAGGTGGTAAAAAAACGCCATGGTATTTTTATACACCAGTCGCAAAAAGACAGTGTGCCTTTTCAGGGAAGCGATGACCGGGAATTTTGGCAGCGTGCCGAAGAACGCAATGCAAATACCGCACAACTGTATGCCCGCCTTGGTTTAACCCAGTATGCAGCTATGGAAGCTTTTGTAAGATGGAAATTTTAATATCTCCCACATGTGAGTAATCTCTTTGCAGGTGCAGACAGCGTTTGAAAGATTTTAATTATCTTGAGAGCACTAAAAACTGCCAATTACACTGCAATGAAGAAAATTTTACTACTTAGCTTATTAGCATTTTTTCTTTTCTCTAATTCTACAAAAGCTCAATCCTGCTTTAGTGTGGCAGCAGGGAATGATACTACCATTTCATGCACACAGTTGTGTCTTGATTTGAAAGCAAGGATACCCGATATCAGGTCAACCGAAACATACCAGGTTGTTTCAATTCCATATAATCCTTATCCTTATACCAGCCCTTTAGGAAATGAACTGACATTGCTTTACCAGGATGATAAATTTTCTGATTCGATAACTATTCCATACCCTTTTTGTTTTTACGGCCAGGTTTATAACAAAATAAGTGTAGGTTCAAACGGAGTTATTACGTTTGATGTATTTACTAATGCAGGTAAAGATGAATCTTATGTAATGGCACCAGGTGACTCCTTACCTTATGCTGGTGGATCTCCAAATAATATAAACGTTTTTTATGCCCCTAAAGCAAGTATTTTTTTAGCTTATTTTGACATGGATCCAAGACCACCGTTTTCTCCGCCGGAAAGAAAAATTGAATGGAGACTTGAAGGTACAGCGCCATGCAGAAAATTGGTAATTTCCTACTATCATGTAGATTATTATCATGGAGAAACACCTGGCACCGGGGCTTGTATAAATAACCTCACTACAATGCAGGCTGTGCTTTATGAAGGAACAGGATTAATTGATATTTTTTATGAAACTAAACCATCCTGCCTGTCCTGGCAGAGTGGGTTAGCAATAGCAGGTTTACATAACTGGGATCAAAATGCAGCAGTCACCCTTCCTGGAAAAAATGGTACAGTATGGACTGCTTTAAACGAAGGTTTTAGATACATACCAAGCGGTACTGCTTCACTTCTTGATAGTGTAGTACTCTTTAAAAATGGTGTAAGAGTTACTTCAGACCCTGCTCCGGTTGTATTGGGCAATGGAGAATTGGAAGCTACTTTTTCAGGTGTTTGTCAAAGTGAAGACAGCATGAGTTATGTTGTAAGAGCTTTTTACAGGCAATGTGATAATCCGGCTGTTCAAACCGAAGGTTCAGATACCATGATTGTTTATAAAACACTCAACCCTATTCTTACAAACATCGACAGTGCCCGTTGCAATGCTGGCCTGGGTAGCATTACAGTTACAACCCCGGTTGGAGCTAATATAGAATATTCGATTGATGGCGGTACTACCTGGCAATTATCTCCGGTGTTTAATGTACCGGCCGGTAGTTATACTGTTAATGCAAGGGTTGTGGCATCTTTATGTGGTGGTTTTACCAGTGCTGTTGTTGAAGAACCTACAATTGTTACAGCAAGTTTAGTTACCACAGTTGCATCCTGCGCCAATAATGATGGTGTTATTGATATTACTGCCGGTGGAGGAAATCCGGCTTACCAATATTCAATTGATAATGGAATATCCTATCAGGCATCAAACCAATTTTTAAATTTACCGGTTGGCAATTACAATAATATTAAAGTAAAAGATGCTTATGGTTGCATTGATTCTTTAACTGCAATTATCGCTTTAAACGATACCATGCGACTTGAACTTGGCCCCGACAGCACCATTTGTTTTGGAACCAACATTACATTAATACCACAAACAAATGCATTAACAGATACATTTAAATGGACACCAGGGGCAACTTTAAATTACGATACAGTTAGAACCCCCATTGCCACTCCAACCGACACTACAAAATATTATCTAACTGCCAAGTGGGGTATTTGCAATAGAAAAGATTCCATTACTATAAATGTGCTGCGTAAACCAGTAGCCAATGCAGGTAAGGATACAACCGTTTGTTACAAAACAAACGCTACTTTATTTGGCAGTGCCAGCAATTTATCGGGCACGGTAAACTTTGCATGGAGCCCGCCAGATTCTTTAACCACGCCCAATGCAGCAACCACCAGTGTAAGGATGGATACCACCCGGCAGTTTACATTAACCGTAACTGATAATTATGGTTGTAACTTTTCTGTAACCGATAGTGTGATCATATTTATGCAGCCGCCATTGGTTGCATTTGCAGGCAATGATACCAATGCCATATTGGGTAGGCCACATCAATTGCTTGCCACCGGCCGTAATGCAACCAATTTTGTATGGAGCCCAATGGGCCCATTAAATAATCCGTTTATTGCAAACCCGCTTGCAATAATTTTCAACGATACATATTTTTTTGTACGTATTACCGATGCCATTGGTTGTACTGATGATGATACCATATTTGTAAAAGTATACGAAGGGCCAAACTATTATTTACCCAATGCCTTTTCACCAAATGGCGATGGGCTGAATGATGTTTTCTTCCCTACACCTGTTGGTATCAGAAGCACAGATTACTTCCGTGTGTTTAATCGCTATGGAGCATTGATGTACGAGACAAGAGCATGGCTGCAGGGTTGGGATGGAAGACTAAAAGGCAAACCGGCTTCAGCAGGTACTTATGTGTGGATGATAAAAGGTATTGATGTAAACGGAAGTGTAGTAGAAATTAGAGGAACTGTGATTTTGTTAAGATAAAAGAAAGTAAAAAGTAAAAAATAAAAATTCAAAAAAAGGAACACGCCGGCTCAACCTTTTTACTTTTGAATTTTGATTTTTGACTTTTTAACTTTTGATTTTTTACTTGTTCACCCTGCTGTCTCAGCATCCAGCACTGCAATTGTTTTTAAATAGAAAGAATACGCTTCTTCCGGCGAAGCCCCAATACAAACAATACCCATTTTTCCAAATTGTGATAAGGCACCTATCATGTGAAACATAACACCTTTTTGTGTAGCCCCGTCAAAATGCAATCCATGAAACATGGCAATATCTATCAAATCCTGTGGGGTAAGGCCTTTGTATGCATTGCTTTGTACATTATCTGAAGCATAATAATATAATTGCTTACCGTTGGCCGTTTCAAAAATACCCGTCGCTTCATTGTAATTACCATCGGTTAAAAACTGCAGCATTAAAAAAGGATGTGTTGTTCCGCCTTTACGCAGATTTATTTCTATAGCATAATGTTTCCAGCAATCATTTTCTTTTACCGAAATAAAATCAATACTAAACCGGCCAAGCACTCCTTCATTTTTCAAAACGGCTGCAATGGTTTTACCCATCATTCCAATCTCTGCCCGGTACGCTGCATTAGCCGGAAAATGAGCGCCAATAAAAATCTGCCCGTCTTCGCCTTTCAGCACCTGGTCGTGTGTAGAGATGATGTCCACTTCTCCACTGGGATTTATTCTGCATTGAACCGATGGAGAAGTTTTTATATCACCCTCTATAAAAGCTTCCACTATACCTTCCATCAACACAAATTTTTCCATAAACATATCGGTGCTTAAATCTTTTGCCACCGGCTTAATGGCATTACGCAGGTTGTGGTGTATCCAGTTGAACATCGCTTTTCCACAAAGGTTCTCGGGGTATTTCAATATAGCATTTCCTTCTCCCGAAAAACCATCATTCAATTTGATAACTGCTTTTTTTACTTGTGGGTGCATATCTTTTAAAGCTGCCACTGCATGCACAATATCTTCGTAGCAAGTTAAATTTTCGGCACCTGGTGGCATAAGTATTCCAGCTTTCATAAATGCCCGGCGGCTTCCACTTTTGGTACCCATATAAACTAAAGAAGGATCGCAACCATAAATAGGAATTCCCAGATGAACTGCCAAAGTCCTTTCCAATGCCGTGGTATTAAAGCTGGCAATATGGGCTGCATTACCCGCAGGAATAGCTTTTTTGATTCGTTCAATAAGCCTTGGCCTTTGCAGTATTTTTTCTGTTAATGGTATGGCAGCAGTATCATAACAACTGATCAGTGTTAATCTTTCCCTTGCGTGATAACCAGTGATACCAGGCAACAGGTGTAAGTAATAATCAATAATAACGGGATCAATAGGTGTGCTGCTTACATACACTACATTTGCCCTGGGCATACGTAAAAGCATCAGCAGGCACAACAATCTTTCTTCATAATACAGGGCACCGTCTACCTTGGCCAGTACTTCCTGGTCAAGCGACAGGCTGGGTATTACAACAATGGTTTTAGGTGCCAGGTTATCCGGAAAAAATAAATCAAATTGATTGGCAAAACCTTGCTGTATCTTTTCAAAAGCTTTTAGCTCTGCTGATGATCCGGGTTCAGGTTTACATTCTCTACAATAATTAAAAAGAATTTGCTGAGGCTTTAAATCCAGGTCATCAATTTGCATGTCGTTCCTTTTATGAAAATACAAGTTGCTTAAAAAGGGTTCATATTAAAATGAGATAAATCATAACTGCAGCCGAGTTACATCATCTTATTACAATTATAACCACTCTGTTTTATTTTTTAATCCACAATCGTTAATAAATATTGAGCATTCTGTAAAACATCTGCTTTTAAAAAATTGTTATGTTTGTATATGAACTGGACCGAAAAGAAATCCATCCGTATAGCCATATTGGATATGTATGAAGGTTTTGCCAACCAGGGCATGCGTTGTATTCGTGAAATTCTGAATCAGTTTGGCGAAACTAATCACCTTGATTTAACCTGGGATGAATTTGAAGTGCGTTTAGAAAAACAGGTTCCCGATCTTAGTTACGATATTTATATCAGCAGCGGCGGCCCCGGCAGCCCGTTGGAAAGCGAGGGTAATGAATGGGAAAAAGTTTATTTTAACTGGCTGGATAAAGTGGAGCGCTGGAATAATAACGAAGCCAATGTTCAAAAAAAACAGGTGTTCCTTATCTGCCATTCCTTTCAGTTAATATGCAGGCATTATAATATTGCAAAAGTGGGTAAAAGAAAGAGTACCGCTTTTGGCGTCTTCCCCATACATCTTTTATCTGATGGAAAAGACGAACTAATTTTTGGAGGTTTAAAAGATCCTTTTTATGCCGTTGATAGCCGTGATTACCAGGTTACAGAGCCCAACCACAATAAACTACACCAGATGGGCGCTTCCATTTTAGCCATTGAAAAAGACAGGCCGCATATTCCGCTTGAAAGAGCGGTAATGTCAATCAGGTTTAACGAAAATATGATCGGCACTCAGTTTCATCCCGAAGCAGATGCCATTGGTATGAGTCTGCATCTGCAAACCGAAGAAAAGAAAAAGACTGTTATTGAAAATTACGGTCAGGAAAAATGGCAGTCTATGATTGAACATTTAAACGATCCCGAAAAAATTATGTGGACTTACAAACACATACTTCCCAACTTTTTGCTGCATGCAGTGGAAAACCTGCAACTGGTGGAGGTTTAAACCCTAAATTTTTATCTGTGAGCATTTCTGCGAAGTAGAAAAATATCCGTTTTCATCCGTTCTACCCGTGTCATCCGTGTTCTATCCTTTTCTTAATCTCCCTCTGCTGCCTCAAAATGAATTTTTATAGTTATTTTTATTCTAACCAAAAGAATAATCAAAAGCAGCATTTAACATGATAAAAGAATTAAGAAAAAAATTCAACGCCAATTTTACCAAAGAGAAATATGATGCCTACATGGCTAAACTGGAGAACCTGCACCCCGGTTCGCTTGATTTTAGAAATGCAGAAACACCGGTTTTTGTTCCCAAGGATTTTACCGCAAAAATGCTGAATGCCTGCGAAGACATTATTGATGTAATTGTTGATCCTAAATTTATTGCGCTGACCGATCGTGGTATTCCCGAAAATGTAAAAGTGCCTAACGAAAGCAGTCATACCGAATTTTTAGTTTTTGATTTTGGCATTTGCGAAAACGAAAACGGAGAACTTGAGCCGCAGCTGATTGAGATGCAGGGATTTCCTACTCTGTATGCATTTCAGGCATTTCATTCGGAGTTAACTGCAGCGTATGCAGAAATGCCCGATAATCTTTCGCCTTATTTAAATGGCTATACTAAAGAAACATACATTCAATTGCTAAAGGATATTATTGTTGGAGACCTGAATCCTGAAAATGTAATTCTGCTCGAAATTTATCCGGAAAAACAAAAAACCCGTATTGATTTTTATTGTACCGAACAGATGCTTGGCATTAAAATGGTTTGCCTTACCAAATTAATTGCCGAGGGCGACAAACTTTTTTACATGAATGATGGCGTGAAGACAGCCGTTAAAAGAATTTACAACCGTGTTATTTTTGATGACCTGCAAAAGCAGGAAGATCTGGGCGAAGTGGTTGATCTTACCAAACCATATGATGTGGAATGGACACCGCATCCAAACTGGTTTTACCGCATCAGCAAATTCACTTTACCTTTTATAGAAAATCCTTACGTACCAAAAACATATTTTTTAAACGAGTTAAAACAGATGCCCGCCGACCTGGAGAATTATGTTTTAAAACCCCTGTTCTCTTTTGCAGGCATGGGTGTGGTAATTGATGTAAAGCCCGAAGATATTGATGCTGTGAAAGACCCCGAAAACTGGATACTGCAAAAGAAAGTAAAATACGCAGATGTTATTGAAACCCCGGATGAGCCTGCCAAAGCAGAGATTCGCTTGTTTTATTTTTGGAAAAAAGAATGGGATAGACCGGTTGGCGTACACAACCTGGCAAGATTAAGCAAAGGAAAAATGATTGGCACACGATACAATAAAAACAAAGAATGGGTTGGTGGCAATGTGGCTTTTTTTGAAGCCCCCTAACCCCCTGCCCTTCGACTGCGCTCAGGATGAGGGGGAACAATCTAAGCGAAAATTAAAAAATACAACACATGAAAAATGGTCAATTAAGATTTGAATATCACCTGAACCAACTACAGCAACTGATTTCAAAATCAGCTAAACAAAAAAATCCTGCATTGTGGTTGTATCAAAATAATGCTCGTACACCTTTATTCATGCTGGAAGGTTTGGCTAAAATGTATGCAGGCATTCACAACAAAAAGAAATTCAGCAAAATTAAAGAGCATGTTAAGCTGCTGGAAGATGCCATTGGCCAGATAGATTATTATGACTCCTTTGCCAAAGAGTTTGTTGCCAATAAAAAAATACCGGCAGCAATTACAAACTACCTGCAGGCACAAAGCCGTGAAAAAATTCAGAGCCTGAATGAAATACTGCACGAAAACAACTGGCTGGGCGATGAGGCAAACCGTATTGAAAAAATCAGAAAAAAACTTAGTGAAGCTGATTGGCAGGATGAAAAAGAAGAAATAAAAAGCATTCACCAGTTTTACATAAGTGCCATTAATAAAATATTGGAGTTTGTCAATGAAAAGAATTTTCAATTCACCAATGTAGAAAATGATCTGCATGAATTCAGAAGAATGATACGCTGGCTGAGTATTTATCCGCAGGCTTTAAGAGGCTGTATCCAGTTAAGCACTCCTAAAACTGCAACGCCAAAATATCTTGCCAAATACCTGACTAAATCTGTAAAAACATCGCCTTACAATATTTTGCCCGATGCTGCTGACCAAAAACATTTTTTACTGTTTAACAAAAACCGCTTTTATGCTTTAAGCTGGTTTATTGGTGAGCTTGGTAATTTAAAAGACAGCGGCTTGAAGGTTGAAGTAATAAAGGAAGCACTGCTTCAGACATCCAAAACCAATGACAAAGATGCATTGGCTAAAGCTTACAAAATGGCAGGGCCAAGCCATAAAACCATTCAACAGATTTTAGATGCTTCAGAAAAAATAAGTACAGTTTTTTGCAAAGAAAAAAACCTGGAAACATTGATTACAGGAATTGCCGTAGTTAAATAATTATTTAATAAACCAGCGTATTCCAATAAAAGCTTTTGCTCCCTGCACAGGTGCATAATTGTACGAAGGATCAAATACATATCCATTTGGATTGGTGTCAGGCCTTGCCACACCGTTTGCGTCAAAATATTTACCACCGGGCCTGTCAAAGGGATCGTCGGGATGCAGCAACGGATCTTTAGGAAGAAAGTTGAAAATATTTTTAATCCCTCCGTAACATTCAAATCCCCGTTTCCATGTTTTGGTTAGCTGTAAATTAACAATGCTGTAAAGTGGCGATTTTGCCGGCCTAAAATCATTGGACACTACCGGCAAATTCATGGGCCCATTAATTTTCCCTGTTAAATCAAAAGCTAATCCTGCTTTACGCAAAGTGTAGCTTATTGCAAATGTGCCAGATATTTTGGGCGCAAACAATTGCGGGATTTTTGTTTTAACGCCGTTGGCATCTTTGTCCATTTCATATACATCCATCCAGGTAGCACCTGCAATAATTTTTAAGCCGTTGGTAAAACTAAAGTCAGTATTCAAAGTTATTCCTCTTGAAACTGCATGACCACGCAGGTTATCATAAATTATTTTAGCAGGGTCGGTAATAAAATCTGCAACAATTTTGTTACTGAAACGGGTATAAAAAATACTGGCATCAATACCAATATACCCTTTGGCATGGGTGGTAAAACCGGTATAATTGAAATTGGCGTTCCATGATTTTTCTGGTTTTAAAGCCGAGGCAATCACTACTTCCCTGGCACCCGTTAATGCCGCATGATCTTCTGTAAAAAGATTTACTACCCTAAAACCATTGCCGGTACTTAACCTGAATGTATTGTCTTTATTGGGCGAAAATTTAAAACTCAGCCTGGGTGTTACAATGCTTCCATGCTCTTTGTTGTAATCGTAACGAAGGCCAAGCAGTGTAGTTAGTTTTTTATTTACCGTAAACTGGTCCTGCACAAAAATGCCGGGTAGCGATGCATGTGCAGGTTTGTTATTCCCATTTGTATCTGCCGTTGCCGGAGAGTTATCATCATAAAAAGTATATCGGAAAGGTATGCCCATCAATACATCATGACGGCCCCAGGTTTTGTTCCAGCGCAGTAGTGCAAAAGCCACCTGCTGGCTGGCATAATATTTAATGCGGCCATAATAACTATCCTGCAAATGATAATTATAAGAAAGGTCGGCGGTAAGGTTTGCAGATAAGGCCACAGTACTGATCAGTTCAAACCGGTTGGTATTGATGCTTTCACCGTAAATGCTGTCGGTACCCCTGAACTTAGGTTGCCACTGTATTTCACCGCCCCAGCGATCTTCGTTAACATAGCGCAGCGCCAGTGAAGATTGCAATTTATTTTTTTGTTTAAAACTCCATTTATTAAAAACAGAAATGCGGTTCTGCAAAGTAACATCTGTAAAATTATCTCTGTTGATATCCCTTTTCTGTTGATAATTAAAATAGTTGATGCCCAGCAATGAACTGACACTGTTGTTGATCTTAAATTTTGCAGTAAGATCGGCATTGTATTCTCCAACACTGGTTGTTGAAAAATCAACCCGCAGTTTATCCGACCCTGCTGCCTCTTTGGTAATGATATTAATCAATCCGCCTACAGCTTCACTTCCATAAAGTGTAGAAGCCGGGCCCTTTACAATTTCAATACGTTTTACCATGCTGTTTGGAATACCTGCCAAACCATACACCGTAGATAAACTGCTTACAATGGGCATACCATCAATCAATATCATGGTGTACGGACCTTCCATTCCGTTGATATGTATATCACCGGTATTACAAACATTACAGTTTAGTTGTGGCTGTATGCCATTTACCATTTGCAGGCTTTCAAAAATATTAGGTGAGGGATTTTTTTTAAAGTAGGCAGGTGAATATACTTCTACTGGTATTGGCGAATCCATTTTGCTAATTGGTTTCATGGTACCCGAAATAACCACTTCCCCCATCATACTGTTATTCTCTGCCAGGGAGATATTCAGCCTTGTAATATTTCCTTTAACTGATATTATACTCGTATTACCAATAAAATTAACTGCCGATGCCTCGATGGAATAATTGCCGTAAGGAATATCCGTAAAATGAAAATGACCAGCTGAGTCGGAAATTATCGTTCTGTTAATTGGCTTAATAGTTACTGTGGCCGCTACCAAGGCATTACCGTTTGCAGTTACAGTACCTGATATTTTACCCTGCTGGGCAAACACATTGTTCAGTAGAAAACAGGCAATTAAAACGGAGATTATCTTTTGCATGGTATTTTTTCAACCTGCAGCAATGCTGCTGATCTTTTTATTTGTGTAGCAAAAATATATAATTAGGCGCACCTAAAATAATATTTTCAATTTTATTTCGCAACTTTGCAAAAACACACCACTCATGACCTCACTAGCTGAAGAAAATTACCTGAAAGAAATATACAAGCTGCACGAAAAATCGGGGGCAATGGTTAGCACATCGGCCCTGGCCGAAACCCTGCAGATAAATGCAGCCTCCGTCACCGACTTTATTAAAAAAATGGCTTCCAAAAAACTGATAAGTTACGAAAAGTCAAAAGGGGTAATACTTACAGAGCTTGGGAGGCAGATTGCACTTAACATCATACGCAAGCACAGGCTATGGGAAGTATGGCTGGTAAACAAGCTTAATTTTAAATGGGATGAGGTACATGAAATAGCTGAACAACTGGAGCATGTGATCAGTAATGAGCTAATTGAAAAGCTTGATGAACATTTAGGCTACCCAAAATCTGATCCGCATGGTGACCTGATTCCGGACGCAAAAGGGCGGTTTGCAAAAACCAGTAGTAAACCACTGCTTGATCATAAAGTTGGAGATAAAACAAAATTTGTAGGTGTGGCCGAGCATTCCAACAGTTTTTTACAATACCTCACCAAAAACAATATAAAGCTGGGTGACGAGTTGTTGGTGGAATCTATTGAAGAATTTGATAGCAGTTTCCACGTAAAAGTAAACAAGAAAGACAAAAAACTTTTAAGCAAGGAAGTAGTAAAAAATCTATTTGTCATCGCTGTATAAAAAACATACAATATTTCTACTTAACCAGTTCTTTCACCTTATCAAACAATTCCTTACCCTCCAAATTTATGGCTACTATTTTTCCTGCTCTGTCAATTAAAAAATTAGTAGGTAATGCATCTACATAATAACTTTCAGCAACTTTCGAGAGCCAGCCATCGCTGTCAATAACCTGCGTGTAGGTTAGCTTATCTTTTTTAATAGCCTTTAACCAGAGCAGTTTATTTACATCAAGTGATACAGCAAACACTTCAAAGCCACTGGCCTTGTACTTCTTGTATAATTTCTGAACATAAGGATTAGCTGCCCGGCAGGGGCCGCACCAACTTGCCCAAAAATCTATCAGCACCACTTTGCCATTAAATGATGAAAGTTTTACCAAGCTGTCTCCTTTGCTCATCAATTCAATTTCAGGAACTCCTGCCCCGATCTTTAACTGTGCATGTACGGATATTGAACCCAGTAAAAAAAGTATAATTAAAAATGATTTGCTCATCTGCAACATTTTCTTTTTTGAAATAATGATAAAATAAAAAGCAATATTCTTTTCATAGTTAATAAGCATTAAAAATATTATATTCAAATCTTACAAAAAATCCTCCGGGTGATGTTCTGCTTAAATCTTTTACCAGGGGTATTCTGTAAGCCGCATCAAGTCTCATCTTGCTTAAAAAAATGAATTGAACGGAAGGTGCAATATCTAAAAATGAATACCCGGTTTTTAAATTAAACTGACCCAACACTTCAAGCATCAGGTTTAGATTGGTTTGCCGGTAACTGGTATATTCTTTAGGCAGCATTAACTTACCAACCGACAAAGTATAATTAACTGCATTGCGGTTCTTATTGCCGTAAATAAATTTTTCTTTGTTATTATCCTGTGCATGTAGATAAGAGGTAGTTGCAGAAACAGCAACTCTGCCTTTCAATTTAGTAGCAATTAATCCGGCTTCATACCCGCTGTTATGTCCGTTCAGGTCAATGGCCTGTTGATGAATATCGCTGTTATTAAAACTATACCGGCCAAAAACTGCCATACGAAAATGGCTACTTACTTCATCTGTTGAGTAAAAACGGTATTTGGCATACAAGGCTACTCCTTCTGCTACAAAACTTTTATTACGGTTACTTAAAAAAGCAGCGGCATGTAACATAATATGTTTAGAGGCTCCCCACATAATCTCTGGAAGTAAATGATAGCTCGTTCTTTTAGTAGCGGTTTCGTTCATCAGGTAATTATTCAACCTTAAACCAAAACTCTTCGCAGCCATATTGCTGGCAGGCTCGGTAAACACAAAAAGCTCCTGTGCTATTGCCGGTTTAAAAGAAAATAAAAGCAGCAGCAAAATTAACCGTTGCATATTAAATATTAAAAGCAGTGCAGGCTTAATACCTGCACTGCTGGTTAATTAAATGGTTACGTGAAAAATCCTCTTTTGGTTCTCTTCCCCGGTTTTGTAACAGGCCATTTTTGTAAGGCTGCTGTTCTTTTTAAATTCTTTTGCCGAAACAAAACCTTTATCAAGCAGGCGTATTTTTTTTTCGCCATTCAGTACTCCATCCTTCACATTTAAAAAATGAAAAACACTATTCCCAACATTAATGTGCTTGTCATTTGAAACGGCAAGATTATCAAAGCTGTAAGTAACTGTAAAATTTGCCACAAAAAAACCGGCATCTTCAACCTTTGCTTTCAGCTTATCAAAATCCACAACTACATTGGGTTTAAACGATACTTCAAAAGAAGATGTTTTAATATTGGCATCTACTTTCTCTACAAAATCAAGCGTTTTCAATGCTTTGAAAATAGAATTGCTGCACATACTGCAGGTTAGTCCGCTTGCCTGGATGGTTACATGCTTTACCTGAGCCTGTAAGTTGAAGGAAAAGAAAACCAGGATTAATGGAATTATGTTTTTCATATCATTTCTTTTTTTTAGTTAAGATTTGCAACAGCCTTTATCCTTACAGTTTTTCATATCCTTGCAGGCTGCTTCATCTTTACCACATTTTTCTGAACTGCAGCATTTGGCAGTAGCGCCGTCTTTTTTACTACAACAAGCTTTATCTTTACAGCAAGTTTCAGCGGCACAACAATCTGCTCCGGTTCCACATTTTTCACTACTGCAACATTTTTCTTTTGTTGAAGTCACTTCTTTCCTGTCGTACTTGCAGCAACCATGTAAATTATCGTAAGCTGATTTTACAGCAGTAAAATCCTGTGTATCGTAACCTGATTTGGCAATCGCTTCCTGAATCTTTGCAGAAGATGTTTTACTTACTGCATAAGAAACCTGGAGTTCTTTGCTGTCTTCGTTCCAGCTGGCTGTTTTTGCACCGGCCTTTTTTGCAGCTTTTTCAATGGTAGTTTTGCACATACCGCAGTTTCCCCATACTTTGATGGTTTCTGTCTTAGCAGTTTGTGCTGTTGAAGTGTTGATGGTAAATATGCTGAAAATAATTGCAGCAAATAATGATATTGTTTTCATTGTATAAAAATTTTGATGTTGAATAAATAAATATGCAAATAGCATGTACAGTACTAAGCATACTTAGCACTGCATAAATTCAATATCAATTCTATAGTCTGAAAACGCAATTCATTATACAGTTGGAAGGCACTGTATAATCTGGTGGTGAGTGGTTATTTACTGCTGTTAAAGCAGTATTGTCGGGCATTTGCCAGTTGTAAACGTAAAAGTCATTAACCACTGCTACTGATGAAGATGCAAGATCAATATTATTTGAAACAGTCTTATGTGAGTCACTTATTTTATAAAACTTAAATTCATCATGGCAGCAACCAGTATCTTTTTCCGTCATGCCACATTTGCCACATGTATCATTTGATGACCCATATAATTCCATACCGGTTTTATCGCCCATGCAATAATGCAGTTGCACGGCTATTCCCGAAGAAACAGCCATGTAAACAAAAGCCAATATGCCGATATATATTTTTTTCATCTGCAATATAAAATTACAACAGAATTTACCAAATACCATGATTAATATCAGGGAAACAAAATTTTAACATCCGCTACAGTTGATCTAAAAATTAATTTACGAAGCCCCAACGAATGCCAAAGCGTAGTATAAATCCCTGTGTAGGATAATGTGGTGCAGCAAAATTATTGTTGGTAAAGCCAAAGCCATTGCTAAAGCTGATTGTATTCAAATTCTCGGCCCTGATGAATGCGCTAAATGATTTGATACTAAAATGAAAGAAGGCTGCAATGTCCGGCAGATTTTTCAGTTTAAAAGTATCCTGTGGTGTAAACTGTCCCATAATAGGAGAATAATTATACGCTTCAAATGGTGTAAAGTACCTTACTTCTAACCCGGTGCTTAAATTTAGGTTTTTATAGAAGATACCTTCGTAAGTAAGACGGTTCCTGGTAAATAGCAATGGCACTTTTACCGGCGCACTGCCATCTGTTTGTTGAAAAGTAATATCTGAATATAGGTTCCACCTTTTAGTAAGCTTTATTTTTTTAGACGCATAAATCTGAAGCAGGTTGATGACTGTGCTGCTTTGCGCTGTATGATAATAATCGGTAAAATAAGCCAGGTTGTTTATGATATGGTTTTTGAATCCCAGGTTTATGTAACGGTTGCCGGCATCGGCCCCAAATGAAATGATATTTTCTTTTTTTGTACGGCCGGGGTTATTAAAATTAAAACCCGAGGCATTGTCAAAAATAAACGAGGGTGTACGGTTTACATTTTTAAAAAATAAACGGATATCGCCCAGCTTGTTATTGATACGCCTGGCAATAGTTGCATAGGCACTGTAGTCGCCGGCATTTAATCCATTTACATAAAACTCACCTTTAGCAAGCACATCCCATAACTTGTTGCGGGTTTTATTCCGGTACTCACCATGAACAATAAAGTTGTACAAATTTCTCATTCCCGTAACAGACTCTCCTTTAATATTCTCAAACTTTACGCCGGCCGATATAAACTGACCCGAATTTTTTGTGTCGGGAAATTGCAATAAAGTAATGTCATTACTCATCACCGACCATTTCTCCTTTACAAAAAAACTGTCTTTACCTACTTTAACTGTGGTATCGTACCAGCTTTTATAAACGGCAGTATCTGCCAAATCATCCCTGTAAAAATAATTGTAGGTACTGTAAGTAAAACTATGCTGCACCCTCAGTTTGGGATAAAATAAATATTCTGTTGTAGAGTCGTTAATAGCAATGGAATCTTTTTTTCCTATGTCGTAAGTTTGTCGTACAAAAAAAGTAAAATCTTTGTACACGTTACCTGTAGTAACTGTTGTGTTAAAAGGATTGAATTCAGAATTACTTCCGTTACCCAGGTTTACATCAATAGAGAATCTTTTTTTCAGGTTGGGATCAGACAAAGAACTGTCATACTTTATACCACCGTTCTCCGAATTTTTATTAGTGTTACCCAGTAAAATAACAAATGCGGCATATCTTTTTCTTTTGCCCTGGTAATTGCTAAACAGCCGGTAACTTTTATGATTTGAATTTTGATTGGTAAAAAACCCTGGTGCACTTATGAGGCGGTAATCAAATCCAAAGCTCCAGTTTGGCCTGGGATTTTGCGTATGCAGCGCCCTTATCATTTGCTCTTTACCAGATGCCAATTGGTAACTAAGTTGTGTAAAAGGTTTGTTTGTTTTATAAAATTTTGATTCTTCCAGGGTATACCGGTAAATATCAAATGCATGAAAACCTGCGTCCCAACCAGGTTTAGCACTGGGCTTGTAGATTAGTGAATAAGCAGCTGCGCCATTATTGCCAAGGTATAAATAGGATGAAGGAATTGAAAAATATTTATCAAAATCATTAATGGATGAATCTAAAGGAGTACTACGAATAGAATCGAGATATTTATACGTGATTGAAATGGAATCTTTTCTATCATCCCTGTGTACAAAACCGATGGTGTCTTTTCCACCGCCAGAAGTTGCACCACCTATATTTTTAATTCTGCCGCCAATCTGGTTAAGAACATCAGGCTCCTGTGCATGAGCAAACTGAAAACAAAAAACAAATATTATAAAGGCAATAGTCTGCTTCATCAATCTAATTATAATTGTGCAATCAGTTCGCAAAATAATGCCTTAAAATTTGGCTCTGCTTCTTTGGCAGCCTGTAAAACCTCCTCATGTGTTATTACATTCTCATCTTCACGAATACCAACATCGGTTATAACACTCATAGCAAAAACCGGCAAGCCCATGTGTACAGCTGTAATTACTTCCTGCACAGTACTCATGCCTACTGCATCGCCCCCGAGTGTAAGTATCATTTTATATTCGGCACGGGTTTCAAAAGTTGGGCCGGTAACAGCCACATAAACACCTTCTCTTAATTTAATATTTTTTCCGACAGCTATATTTCTCATTTTTTGTATTAGGTGTTTTTTATAAGGCTCACTCATATCCGGAAACCTTGGCCCCAGTTCTTTATAATTTTTACCAATCAGTGGATTGGGCGCCAACTGGCTGATATGGTCTGTGATGATCATTAAATCGCCCACCTGAAAAGACGGGTTAACACCCCCCGCAGCATTACTTACAAGCAAGGTATCAATACCCAGAAATTTTAAAACCCTTATTGGAAAAACAGTTTGGTCTGATGAGTAGCCTTCATACAAATGAAACCTGCCAGCCATTGCCACAATTTTTTTTCCGCCCAGTGTACCAAATATCAATTTTCCACTATGGCCTTCAACCGTACTTACCGGAAAATGAGGAATATCGCCGTAAGGAATTTCTTTTTCTATATTTATTTCGGTGGTAAAGCTACCCAGCCCGCTGCCCAAAACTATGCCCACTGCCGGTTTATCGCTGTAAATATTTTTAATAAACGCAACCGCTTCGTTAATTTTCGTCATCATATACTTAAACAATTTTAAGTGACAAAGGTAAGGAAAGATAGTTAGAGGCCGGGAGTTTGGAGTTAATGGTTTGTTGTTTTTGGTTCTGGTTCATAAGTTCAGGGTTGCGGCCGGAACGCTACGAT
>JAYUZB010000020.1:0-3071 GCA_043752185.1 Chitinophagaceae bacterium | reverse complement strand
CGACATATTTATAGCCGGTAATTTTAACTTTATTCAACCATTCAACCGCTGCGTTAACTGATTGAATTATTGCAGGCGAAGGTTGTTCAATGCGCATTAAGAACCTTACAATACCAACCGATTCGCTGCCACTTAAAGATGCCAGTTCAAACTTACGTGCCATTTCGGGCTGCAATGTTTGTGGATTGTATTGTGCACACCAGGCTGTTAATTTTTCCTGTTGTTTTAGCTGTGTTTTTAAAATGCATTGCACACCTCTTACTATTGGGTCTATACATTTGTTTTCATACTGTTTGTCAAAAACATCCAGGTCATTTTTTTTATAAACCACATCATACAATACATTCAGCACATTCACCACGGCATTGTCGTTGTAAGTAATTTGCCCACGATAACCACTGAAGTCAGGAAAAAACTGCGGCCAGCCGCCATTGGCATATTGTGCAGTTATTAAATAATCTATCCCACGTTTTGCAGCATTAAAATATTTTTCATTTTTTGTTTGCTTATAAATTTTAGACAGATACCTTATTTCTTTAGTAGTTGCGCCATTATCTATGGTGGCATCCCTACCTGCTGCATTTCCGGCCACCAATGCAATCTTTTCTTCGCCGGTAAGTTCTTTTTTATAATCAACATTTTTATTTGCAGGAAAATGTTTAGGCCAGCCACCATTGCTGCGCTGATAAAGCAACATATTTTCAGCAACAGGATCGGTGTCTGATTGATTTTTTTTTGCTGCATTATCAATAACCGGTGCTACATTATTTACGGGTTGAATTTTAATATTCTCATTCGCAGGGTTCCACCGGTAATCAAAAGCCCAAGCAGCAGTTATTTTTTTACTATCAACATTTGCAGGTAAATTATTGGCAAACCATTTATAGTTGCCGGCTTTTCTGCTGCAGTTATAATAGTAAACCCTGCGGCCCCATTGTAATGTATTGGGTGGTGTAGCCTCCCGCTGAAAAATATCCGCATCGGCCATATTTCTATCAAAGCTGCAGTTAAGCAAATAAAACTGTGCATCCCGGTGATAGCGGCCCAACCCGTAACCTTCATCACCCGTGAATTTACAATTCATCAAAACAGTTTTTGAACTTTTGTATTTACTTCCGTCGTGCCAGATAGCAGCTTCGTTATTGTGACAAATGAAGGTGCAATTCTCGGCATAAGCCCATCCCCTGGGACAATAAAAATCAACGCCACCTTCCATGATGCAATCTTTAAAATAAAACATACCATCTTCCGCATTCCACGGACTTACCGTATCGCCACCATAAGCACGAAAAATGCAGTTGATAACGATCAACCTGGTTGTGGCAAAAGAACGTAAAGCCATCTGGTGGGTCACCGGCCTGATCGCTTTCATTTTAGTTTCATCATTTGAGCAGGAGATATTTTTTTCTTTAGTATTGTCTCTACCATAACTATTTATAAAAGATAAATTCTCCAGCGTGATATCGCTTCCTTTTAAATTGATTGTTGCAGTTCCGTAATCATCCGGATTTTCGCAACGCCATTCATCCCTGGCCAACGAAATGGTGATTATTGTTTTGGTTGGATCTTCTCCTCTTAAAGTGATAAAATTTTTATCAATAAATATCTTTTCTTTGTAGGTTCCGTTTTTAATAAGGATAATGCGTTGTGCTTTTGCATCGGCAGACAAACTGTTGATAGCTTCCTGTATACTTTTATAATTACCGCTGCCATCTTTTGCCACAGTGATTTCATTTTGGGCAAACATGGGTTTGCCTGCAACGCATATTGCAAAAGAAAGAAGTAGTATTTTAAAAAATTGATTCATTATTTTTTCTTAGCTTTCGTTAACAGCCATTGTACCAGTTCATTTGCTGCTGTAAAATTTTCGTACTCAGCAGGAATTTTTCTTCCATCTAAATATTCATTATATATCCAGGGATCACCTACTGCAAACACAATGCCCTTGCCGTATTTAGCGCAGGCAAAAATCACATCACCATCCTGTGTAATTACAGATGTTGCAGGTGCTTTTACATCAATTACACTGATCTCTTTTAAATACATTTTTTTAGTTTGCTTAAAAACCGGGTTGGTATTTTTATTATAGATGGCTCCGGTTTCAAACTCATTTCCTTTAACCATGTTTCTTCCTTTATCAGAAAAATGAATACCAAATTTATCCGACAGGATATTAAAATGCTGCAGGTCGCAATTGGCGGTATCATTGGTCATCAGCAATAAAACACCGCCGGCTTTTACCCAGTTGGCAATTTCATTGGCTGATTTTTCATCCATGTAATTGGGCTTCTTCGTATCCTTATATCCATCCGGATCAACCATTATATAAACACTTGCATTTTTAAGATTAGCAGCAGTTGGTGCTGCATCCAATCCGCCCAGCTTTGCGCCATAGGCTTCCCAAATATTGCCAAACAAACTAAAGCCACCATTCTCCATTTCATCCCAGGTGTAATGCCGGCGCACATTTACGCCGTATCCATTCTTGCGCCATTCGTTGTTGAAATAATTGTCCATCACCACATTTTTCCCCAAGCCAGGTTTTGGCAAAGCAGCCATTTCCATTTCAACACTGCACAAAATAAATGCGCCCATGCCTTTGGGGTCGTTAACTACCACCTTTTCACTCATATAATATTCAAAGCTGCCATCACGGTATGGTTTACCGCCCAGGCCCGAAACGCTTACGGTTCCTTTTAAATTGGTTTGCCCTTTTGCATCAACTTCAATAAATTCTTTGATGATTCCGTCGTAACCTTTTTTTGCATTTTTAGAAAAAGATGCAGGTATATAACCATTACGCACAGCCTTGGCCAATGTATACACCAACATGCAGGATGCAGATGCTTCTTTATAGTTTTTGGGAGTAGTGGGCATATCCACAATATCATACCACAAACCAGATTCTGCATCCTGTACTTTGCTTACAGCTGTTGCAAAACGGTTTAAAATGCCGATAATGGAATCCTTGCCAGGATGACCTTTTGGAAAATGATCCAGCACATCAACCAAGGCAACTCCAAACCAGCCCAATGCCCTTCCCCAAAAATGTGGAGAGTTACCTGTTTGCG
>JAYUZB010000019.1:0-7857 GCA_043752185.1 Chitinophagaceae bacterium | reverse complement strand
TTCATTCCTTTTTTGCCTTCTTGCAAATCGAACTCAACGCTGTCGCCTTCTTTAATATCGCTTATTAATCCACTTACGTGAACGAAAGTTTCTTTGTTAGAGTCATTGTGCTTAATAAAACCGAATCCTTTTTCAGAATTGAAAAACTTAACGGTGCCTTGTTGTTTGTCCATTTTTTGTGTTTGTATTGTATTAATAAAGTGCAAATATAGCCTTTTAATGCTAATTGAACTCATTTTTTAATTGAAACTGTTTTTCAGGTTATTTACAGTATAAAACGGTATTTTTATGGTCAATCCTTACCTGTCTTTTTAAAGCCTTAAAATAATTTTTTATGCAGAATAAGCCAGCCACTGTAATTACAGGAACCGGTTGTTATATACCAGATTTTGTTAAAACAAACCGGGATTTTACCGGTCATAATTTTTATGCCGAGGATAATAAGGTATTAGATATTGAACCGCATATCATTGTAGAAAAATTCAAAAAAATTACTGGGATAGAGGAAAGGCGTTACGCAGACTCAAACATCGACTCTTCTGATATGGCAGCCATTGCAGCCCAAAGGGCCATTGAGGATGCCGGTTGCGATCCAGAAACTATTGACCAGATTATTGTAGCACACAATTTCGGAAATGTAATTAAGCATACCATTCAAACGGATGCTATGCCTGCTTTGGCTTCAAGGGTTAAACATGTATTGAAAATAAAAAATCCTTCCTGCATTCCGTATGATATTTTATTTGGTTGCCCTGGTTGGATACAAGGTATAATACAGGCAGATGCTTATTTTAAAGCAGGCCTGGCAAAAAAATGTTTGGTAATAGGCACTGAAACTTTATCGAGGGTGCTTGATATGTATGACAGGGATAGTATGATCTTTTCGGATGGGGCAGGAGCCTGCATACTAGAAGTAAAAGACAGCAATGAAACCGGTTCGGGTATTTTGGGGAGTAGTGTACAATCGCATTGTGGTGATGAAGTAAATTATTTAAACCTGGGTAAATCTTATTACCCAGATTCTGATCCACGTATCCGGTACATAAAAATGAAAGGAAGAAAAGTGTATGAATATGCCATGAAGCATGTGCCGGAAGCTATGAAAATTTGCCTGGATGAAAGCGGGATAGATATTGCGGATGTGAAAAAAGTGTTTATTCACCAGGCCAACGAAAAAATGGACGAAGCAATAATTACAGCGTTGTATAAATTATATGGTATTACAAATGTTCCTGAAAACATTATGCCTATGAGTATTCATAGCCTGGGCAACAGCTCTGTTGCTACTGTACCTACTTTGTTTGATATGGTAAGAAAAGGATTGATGCCCGAACATAAATTAAATGTAGGGGATGTTATTCTGTTTGCTTCAGTTGGTGCAGGTATGAATATAAATGCAGTTTGTTACCGGGTTTGATCTGATTATTTCTTCATCTTAATAACAACGGTATTATGCAATTAAAGTATACAAATTAAAAAAATTCGGATAAGAGCCTTAATTAGCCTACATTTGCCAGAAATAAGCATTATGATAAACGAAATGATCTCAAAGTTTTTAGAGCCTGCTCACCTGGCTAAGACTGCAATTAAAATTGAATTTAAAAAGAGAAATACGATTGTTGGTATTTTTATTGATTCAAATGATTACGAAGACCTGAAGGCAAAAAATTTCTGGCGTATTGTTTCAGAATCCAATATTCCTGAGTGGAAAAAAACAAATGATAATAAATTGGCTAAAATCTTCAGTGGCTCTGAATTCACCAGAATTACAGTAGCTAAAGAGAAGAAAGAAGCAGTTGCATAAATATTGATTTTGAGCTGATAAAAAAGCTTTGTAAATAAAAAGGACACATGTTACATGTGTCCTTTTTATTATTGTACCTTTTTATTAAAAATTTCTTCCACCGGCGCCCCTTGCTTTGGGCAATTCTTTTCTGGGTATTTTTTGATCAAGCTGCGCTGTGTTGTAAACAAATGCAGCTATAACAGTTGCCGCTTGTTTTAAATCTGCTGGTACCAGGTGATCATAAGTATCCATATTGGTATGATGTGTACGGGTATTGTATTCTATCTCATCCTGTATAAACTGAAAACCCGGAATACCAATGGCATCAAAAGCCTGGTGGTCTGTTCCTCCTGTATTATCAATCGTTACTGTTTTGGCATCCAGGTCATAAAACGGTTCCAGCCATTTTGAAAAGATGGGACCAGCTGCAGCATTATTCTGCAAATAAATACCACGCACTTTTCCGGTGCCGTTATCCAAATTATAATAGGCCGAAACTTTTGCATGATCGGGTTTTAAAACCATATCAGCTGGATCGGCAAAATGATTTTTTACATAATTGCGTGAGCCATGCAAGCCTTGCTCTTCGCCACTCCATAAAGCAATACGGATGGTTCTTTTAGGTTGCAGTCCTGCTGTTTTTAAAATTCGTACCACTTCCATCATTACTGCACAACCTGCAGCATTATCTGTTGCGCCGGTTGCGCCCTGCCAGCTATCTAAGTGGCCACCAAGCATTACAATCTCATCTTTCAAAACCGGATCGGTTCCCGGAATTTCTGCTACCACATTATATCCTTTGATATCCTTATCGTAAAATTTGGTTTTTACATCCGCTTCCATTTCTACCTTTTCTCCTGCAGCCACCAAACGCTGTACTCTTAAATAATCATCGCTCGATAACATGATCCAGGCATAATTATTTTCAGCTCCTTTATCAACTGATCCTCCATTTTGTACAAACAAGGTTCCATCATTTCCTCTGCCATTCATACTTAAAACAAGGGCTGGCTTTTCTGCGTTATAAAATCCATTCATCTGCCGGCCAAGTGCCTGTTGTTGTCTTCTTGCTGCCATGGCTTCAGCACTTACAGTTCTTGCACCCCTTCTTTGTGTGGTATCAGGTTTCGAATTGGCCATTTTGGTAAGTTGGTCTTCAGTAAAACGTTCTCCATCTGCCGTAAAAGATGGACGAAGCGTATCCATTGAATAAAACATTACGATCTTGTCTTTTATCTTGCCCGAATAATTCTGATATAGTTCTGCTGAATCTTTTGCTTTAATAAGAATAATATCGCTGTTGATTATTTTTTTGCCCGGCGTGCTTCCTGTCCATGCACGTGGTATGGCAATCATCGGTGTATAATAGGGTGCAGTCATGGCAACATAGCAACGGGTTTGTTCCCAGCCTGTACCAAAATCTCCCCAGGGTTCTATGGCTGCATTTACCAATCCCATTTTTGTCAATTCATCCTTTGCCCAATTGGCAGCCCTGAAAAATCCAGGTGAATTTGTAAGTCTTGGACCACTTACATCGGTAAGATGAAAAGCAATGTCCATTACCTTGGAATTGTCAAGACCTTCTTTTCTGATCTTTGATGTAGCATCGGTTTGCGCAAAGAGTAAACTGCCCGAAAAGAAGCAGATCAATACAAACAGTATTTGTTTTCTCATGATGATTTGTTTTATGATTGAGGCTTTAATTTACGCTTATAAAAATTAGTATGCAATCAAATTATGAGAAGCCTTAAATAATTTTTGTGCCCGGCACTTCCATAATCAGATTTTCACCATAACAGCCGGCCGGTGTCTGGTAACCGGTTTTAAAATTACCTTCCAGTATTTTTTTGCTGATGAGTAAACCGCTGTGTGCCGTTAATGTATATCCATCCATGCAACTGATACAAGCGGTTATTTTTTCTCCGGATGCATTGCTTGCTTCGCCCCATACCAGGCTGCTGCTTTTTTGTCTTTGTTCATCCGATGGCCCCGCTGGTCTGGCTTTTATTTTTTTCTTTATAATATTCCGCACAAAATCAGTTCTTAATAACCAGTTAAATGCCCATTGAAATTTAAGTATGCGGTAAACTTTAGCTGCCATGCCAGTGTAAGCTTCAATATTGGGTATACCGGTTGTTGTATATGCAGTTGAAATATCTCCCCAGGGAATAGTCATGACAAATAATTTTTTGTCTCCGAAATCAACCCACATCCCTTTTTGACCCAACGGTTTTCTTAAAATCTTTCCGTTTTCCCTGACTGCACCGCCTTCGCCAATTTTACCGGTCATGGTTGTTGCTGTACCATGTGATAAGCCACCGCCAATGGAAGCAAAAGCCAGTTTTAAATGGGTAGCATCCGGCATTTTACTTTTTAATTGAAGTGCAATACAATCTGTAGGCACCACATCAAATCCAACACCGGGCATCACCATGATATTTTTTTCTTTTGCTGCAGCATCATATTTTTTTAGCATTTCAAAAACAGATATGTCGCCGTTGATATCAATATAATGAACACCGGTTTGTAAACAGGCTTCAATCATTTGTTTGGCTGTATACACATAAGGGCCTGCGGCATGTAATACCAATTTAACTTCTGATAAAGCATTTTCTAATGCTGCTTTATCATCCAGATCAACAATGCGGTAGGGGAGTTGCAGTTCATCGGCCAGTAGTTTTACGTTTGCTTCAGTTCTGCCGGCAAGTATGGGTTGTAAATTATAAGTTGCAGCAAGTTTTGCAATGAGTTTGCCGGTATATCCGTTTGCCCCATATAACAGGAATTGATTTTGCATGATGAAATGTACAATATTTTGGCTAGTAAGATTCATAAAAAAAGTCCAACCTGTTTAGGGTCGGACTTTTTTGAATTTTAATAGTTAGTGTTATGCTTTTTCTTCCATATAACTTTCCATCGGCTCACAGGTACAAATCAGGTTCCTGTCGCCAAAGGTATTGTTGATACGTGCAATGGATGGCCAGAATTTATTTTTAGTTACATACGCCAGCGGGAAAGCCGCTTCCTGCCTGCTGTAAGTATGATTCCATTCATTAGCACAAATAACCTGTTGTGTATGCGGTGCATTTTTTAAAGCGTTATCAACCTTATCTGCTTTACCATCTTCAATGGCTTTTATCTCATGATAGATACTGATAAGCGCTTCGCAGAAACGGTCAAGTTCTCCTTTGTCTTCACTTTCTGTAGGCTCTATCATAATGGTGCCTGGAACCGGAAAACTCATGGTAGGCGCATGAAAGCCATAGTCCATCAATCGCTTGGCTACATCTTCAGCTTCAATGCCTGCAGTTGTTTTAAACGGCCTAAGGTCTACAATAAATTCATGTGCACAGTACCCATTGGTACCCGTGTACAGGATTGGATAAAATTTTTCCAAGCTTGCCTTCATGTAGTTTGCATTCAGTATGGCATACTCAGTAGATTTTTTAACACCTTCGGCACCCAACATTTTGATGTAAGCATAACTGATGAGTAAAATACTGGCACTGCCATAAGGAGCAGCACTTACAGCGGGTATATTTTCTTTTGTAGATTTTAAAGTATCGTTTACATTATGCCCGGGCAAAAATGCTTTCAGTTTATCGTTAACGCAAATTGGCCCAACACCCGGCCCGCCACCACCATGGGGTATGGCAAATGTTTTGTGTAAATTCAAATGGCAAACGTCAGCGCCAATCATGCCTGGACTGGTTAAACCAACCTGCGCATTCATATTAGCACCGTCCATATACACCAGGCCGCCGTTATCATGTATAAGCTGGCAGATGTTGATGATGCCTTCTTCAAACACACCATAGGTACTTGGGTAAGTAACCATCAATGCTGCTAAATTATCTTTATGTTCTTCTGCTTTTAATTTCAGATCTTCTACATCAATATAGCCTTTATCATCACTCTTAACCACCACCACTTTCATACCAGCCATAATTGCGCTGGCAGGATTTGTGCCATGTGCCGAGATGGGTATCAATACAATATTTCTGTGACTTTCTTTCCGGTGTGCATGATAAGCCCTGATTGTAAGAAGCCCTGCATACTCGCCCTGGGCACCACTATTAGGTTGTAAAGAACAGGCGGTAAAACCGGTTATCTCAGATAAATAATTTTCAAGCTTTTCAATCATGTGCTGATAGCCTGCTGTCTGCGCTGCAGGCGCAAAAGGATGAATAGCACTAAATTCAGGCCAGCTAACCGGTATCAATTCAGTAGCAGCATTTAATTTCATGGTGCAGCTTCCTAAACTGATCATCGAAGTATTTAAACTCAAATCTTTATTCTCAAGCGATTTGATATAACGCATCATTTCACTTTCGCTGTGGTGTGTATTAAAAACCGGGTGAGTTAAGTAAGCCGAAGTTCTTTTGCCAAACAATGCATCTGCTTCATCAAAAAGCAAGCTGAATGTTTTAGAACCAACTGTATTAAAAATGGCAGCAAGATTTTTTTCTGTTTCACCAATATAATTGCTGGCAACCTCATCAATGGATAAACTTACTGTGCAATCAGCATTGTAATGAAAGTTTGCCTGATTTTCTTCAGCTGCTTTTTTAAATGCATTGATATCTGCCACCTCAAAAGTGATGGTATCAAATACATCGCCAGTCAGCACTTTTACACCAATGCTTTCTAATCCCCTTGCAATTGCTGCGGTTAAAACATGAATGCGCTGTGCAATTTTTTTCAATCCATGTGGCCCATGATACACAGCATACATAGCCGCCATGTTAGCAAGCAATGCTTGTGCCGTACAAATATTAGAAGTTGCTTTTTCTCTTTTAATGTGTTGCTCTCTTGTTTGCAAAGCCATACGCAAGGCACGGTTGTTCTGTGCATCAATACTTACGCCAATGATGCGGCCAGGTATACCACGCTTAAACTCATCTTTGGTTGCAAAGAAAGCCGCATGAGGCCCGCCATAACCCAGCGGCACTCCAAAGCGCTGTGCAGAACCAACTGCTACATCTGCACCTAATTCTCCCGGAGGCGTTAACAAAGTAAGCGCCAACAAATCGGTAGCCATTACCACATAACCATTTACCGCATGAACTTTGTTTATAAAATCACGATAATCTTCTACAGAGCCAATGCTGTTTGGATATTGAACGATGGCACCAAAATAACTTTCATCAAGTGTAGCCGTTTTGTAATCACCGTAAACCAATTCAATTTTTATTGGTGCAGATCTTGTTAGCAGTACTTCTTTTGTTTGTTCAAAAATATGTTGATCAACAAAAAACTTTGGCGATGCAATATCTTCCGTTTTATTTTTTTGATGAAATAACATGGCCATCGCTTCTGCAGCGGCAGTAGCTTCATCTAGTAAACTTGCGTTGGCTAATTCCAAACCCGTTAAATCGCAAACCATGGTTTGATAGTTCAATAAACTTTCCAAACGTCCCTGCGATATCTCAGCCTGGTAAGGCGTATACTGTGTGTACCATCCCGGGTTTTCAAAAACATTACGTAAAATTACACTGGGCGTAATGGTATTGTAATAACCCTGGCCTATATAGGTTTTGTAAATTTTATTTTTAGCAGCAATTTTTTTCAACTCATCCAGGTATTCAAATTCAGTTTGCGCTACCGGAAGCTTTAAAGGTTTTTTCAAACGGATGGCTGCCGGAATAGTTTTATCAATCAATGCATCCAGGCTGTTAATGCCAATCGTTTTAAGCATCTCATTTTTTTCGGCTTCATTGGTTCCAATGTGGCGGCCTGCAAATTCGTACTGTTGTTCTTCAAAAAGATTCATATTGCTGCGGTGGTTTTGCCCCTATCCCCTAAAGGGGGACATGGAGTAGATTATGGTTTATTTTTTTGTGACAAGCATTTGTAACACTATTAAGCATCGTTGTGTCACTCACTTGTACGTAATACCTTTATTGAACTTTAATTATGTTTTATTGGTGGCGCAAATTTACGATAACACAACAAGATTTAATGCTAATAAGTTCGCTACTTTTGCCCTGTGGAAATTTAGGGGATATAAAGACAAAAACAGCTGCACAAATGGAAGACGAATTATTACAAAACTGGGAAAAAAAATCGGC
>JAYUZB010000018.1:0-7908 GCA_043752185.1 Chitinophagaceae bacterium | reverse complement strand
AAACACAAAACCCATAACCCCAAACCCTTTATATTTGCAACCTAAACAAAAACAGCATGACCATTCATCGGGAAGGATATAAAAGCATCGCCATTGGTACTTTAATTTTTGGAGCAATTAACCTGGCGGTATTCTATTTCTTAAGCGCCTCCCTGATGTGGCTTTGTGCCATCATCTTTTTTCTTACACTGGGTGGTTTGTTATTCCTGGTATCTTTTTTTCGCATTCCAAACCGCCAACTTACCATTAGCGAAAATGCTATTGTTGCACCTGCCGATGGAAAAGTAGTAGTGATTGAAGAAACAACCGATGTCGAATACTTTAAAGATAGAAGACTACAGGTTTCTATTTTTATGAGTCCAGCCAATGTACACGTAAACCGAAACCCCATTGATGGAGAAGTGGTGTACAATCAATATCATAAAGGTAAATACCTGGTGGCCTGGCATCCCAAATCATCTACCGATAATGAGCGCCATTCTGTGGTGATAAAAAAAGGGCAAACTGAGATTTTGGTTAAGCAGATTGCCGGAGCCCTGGCAAAACGTATTGTAAACTATTTACAGGTAGGACAAAAAGTAAAACAAACTGAAGAAATGGGCTTTATTAAGTTTGGCAGCCGGGTAGATCTGCTTTTACCCGTTGGAACTAAGGTAAATGTGGAGCTAAACCAGGCTGTACAGGGTGGTGTAACCGTAATTGCGACGATATAACTTTAACAGTCGTAAAATTGGCATTATGCAATTTCTACCCTACATTTACGTTTAGAAAATCAATTAAACATTATAATCATGAAAAAAGTATTTTTATTAGCTACAGCATTTTTGTTTGTTACCGGTGTTGCAATGGCCGACAAAGGGAAAAAGAAAAAATGCGCAAAAGGAAAAACTTGCTGCACAAAGTCTGATGCTAAAGCTGCTGGTTGCTCAAAATCATCTAAAGATGCAACTACTACCAAAGCTTGTTGTAAAGACAAAGCAAAGTCAACTACAGTTAGCATGTAATTTCTTGCTGAAAATTATTTAAAACCTTCCCTAACAGGAAGGTTTTTTTTATATCCTCAATTTAAAAGATAGATTCCAATTGCTGTAAATGCGTAACGGTGTACGTTGGCCTGATTTCGGGCATGGCATTAATGTGGTTTACAAAAACCGTATCCATACCTGCATTCATGGCGCCCTGTATATCGGCATCCAGGTTATCGCCAATCATAATGCTTTCGGGTAAAGTTGCTTTTGCTTTCGACATCGCAAAATCAAAAATTTCCTTTTTGGGTTTCAGGCTGTTGCTGGCTTCGGACGTTATTACGTGGGTAAAATAATTACTGAGGCCACTGTTATTTAATTTGCTCCATTGGGTTTTTTCAAAACCGTTGGTAATTAAATGCAAGCTGTATTTTTTTGCTGTGAGGTAATCTAAAATTTCAAGGGTATGTGGGAACAGTATTTTTTTTGTGGGCAGTATCTCTAAAAACTGTCCACTCATTTCTTTTGCCAAAGGTTCATCAGCAATTTTAAAATCAAGCATGGTACGCCACATTCGTTTCCATTTCAACTCTTCGGATGTGATGAGCCCTTTGTGGTAGCGCTCCCACAATATCTCATTGTGGTAAAGATATTTTGGATAGAAATCCTCAAAATCAATTTGTATCCTGCTATCCAGGTTTAACAAAGTGTAAAGATCAGCCAGCGAAGCTTTGGCATTGGCATCAAAGTCCCAAAGGGTATGATCGAGGTCGAAAAAAAGATGTTTATATTGGGGCATTATTTTGGATTCAAAATTTTGATGTAGAGAGATTAACTTTATCAACAATTGCAAGATACTGAATTAACAAAACTCAAATGAATATAGTAATTACCGGCGCATCAAAAGGATTTGGAAAAGCCATTGCAGAAGCTTTTGCAAAAGATGAACAGGGCCACGCTTTTTTTTTATGCGCCAGAAATTTGGCTGAGCTGGAAAAAACAGCTAAAGATTTGCAGGATCGTTTTCCTCAAAATAAAATGTATACCAAAACCTGCGATGTATCTGATAAAACAGCATTACAGAAGTTTGTACAATTTATAAATGACCATACAGCAAAGGTTGATATACTTGTTAACAATGCAGGCATTTACTTACCCGGCAGCGCTTACGGCGAAGATGACGGCATGCTGGAAAAACTAATGGAAGTAAATTTATACAGTGCCTATCATTTAACCAGAATGATATTACCTGTTATGCTGAAAGAAAGGAGCGGCCATATTTTCAACATCTGCTCCATTGCTTCCCTCATTGCTTATCCCAATGGTGGTGCATACAGCATCAGTAAATTTGCTTTGTATGGCTTTAGTAAAAACCTGCGGGAGGAAATGAAACCGCATGGTATAAAAGTTACGCATGTATTGCCCGGTGCGGCTTATACCGATAGCTGGAGCGGAAGCGGTATTGATCCCAAACGTATTATGGAAGCGGCCGATGTTGCCCAAATGGTGTATGCAGCCGCACAGCTTTCTCCCCAGGCTTGTGTAGAAGAGATTATTTTACGGCCACAGCTGGGTGATCTATGATTTTAACCAGGGCAGTTTAACAAATTATTTTGCCCTTTATACTTTTATAACTTATCAGGCAAACAGCAATCCTTTATTTTTGTTATTGTGAATATGCAACCCGTTTTACAAAAACTCATTTTATTTATTTTTCTGATTACCGGCTATTGTACCAATGCCCAGGTAAAATTTTCGGCCAGTATAACCCCGGCAGAGATTGGCAAGGATGAATTTGCCCAGCTAAAACTGATGGTTGAAAATGCAAATGAAGTACAACAGATTGTTCCACCCAGCCTCAAAGATTTTATCATCATCAGCGGTCCTAACCAGGAGAGCGGTATGACGATGATTAATGGGGTTGTTAAAAAATATTTTGCTTTGAGTTTTGTTTTAAAACCAAAAGCTACAGGCAATTTTACCATACCTGGTGCATTGGCAAAAGCTGATGCAGGCGATTACAAAAGCAATGCGGTTAAATTAAAAGTTACGGCTAAATCTTCAGGTAATAACCCCGGAGCAAATTTAAGCAGCTCTCCCTTTAACAGTATTGATCCTTTTGCAGAACCTGCACCAAGATCAACCTACAATGATTATATTTTGCGCAAAGGCGAAAACCCGGCAGATAAAATAAAGAAGAACATGTTTATACGGGTTGAGATAGATAAAAAATCTGTTTATGTGGGCGAGCCTGTTGTGGCTACTTATAAACTGTACACCCGCCTTAAAAGTGAAAGCAACATGACGAAAAACCCTTCCTTCAACGGTTTTTCTGTACTGGATATTCAGCAGCCAAATGATATGAGTTACCGCACTGAAAAATTTGAGGGCAGGGAATACAATGTGTACATCATTCGTAAAGTGCAGCTGTATCCCTTACTGGCCGGAAATCTTGAGCTAGGCATTGCTGAAATTGAAAACAATGTTCAGTTCATTAAAGCTGAATATGTAAATCAGCAGGCCGATGCTTTGAATGATATATTCAGAGATTTGGCACAGTTAACCATACCGCCCGAAGGTATAGATATACAAAAAGTTACCCTGCAAAGTAAACCCTTAAGTGTGTTGGTAAAGCCCCTGCCCGATGCAGGCAAGCCCACCACATTTAAAGGTGCCGTTGGAAATTTTACAATTGAAGCCAGAGTTGAAAAAAATAATTTTACTACAGATGATGATGGAAAAATGGCAATCGTAATTGCCGGCGAAGGAAACCTGCAAATGATTAATGCACCTGAAATGCCCTGGCCAAAAGGTGTTGAGGGTTTTGATTCCAAGGCTACAGACGATCTGTTTAAAGGAACGGTGCCTGTAAGCGGAAGAAAAATATTTGAATTTTCTTTTACGATTTCAACACCGGGCACATATATTTTACCGGCTGTAGAGTTTAGTTTTTTTGATATTCGTGATGCAAAATATAAAACGGTCAGTTCAAACCCAATTGAAATTACAGTTACTAAAGGAACCGGCAAACCCAAAAATGTAATTGCAGAGGCAAACGCAAAATCAAAGGATAATTTGCTTACAAAATTTTTCAGCAATCGCTTGAGGGTTGTAAGCCTGATTGCTGTGCTGATCATTATCGGGTTAATTGTTTGGCTGAAAAGAGATACTAAAAATGAAAAGCATCTTGCAGATGCAATACAGGCTGAAGAAAAAATAAAAGAAGCAGAAATTGTGGCTGAAGAAATTTTACCTGCACAACAAAATCCGCTTGCGCTTGCAGAGGAATGCCTGCATCGGGAAGATGCCAAACTGTTTTACACGCATTTGAACCAGGGATTAAAAAATTTCCTGGCAAAAAAACTGGCCTTGCCGACAGAAGACCTGAACCGGAAAAATATTGCTGAACAACTGGATGCAAAAGGCATCAGTAATGAAACAGCGGTGGAATTACAAAAGCTGATGGATGAAATGGAGTGGCAATTATACACGCCCTTTGCCGACAATGAAAAAATGAAAACGATATATGACAGGGCCAGCGATCTGCTGCAAATGATAAATACGTACCACAGTTAGGCAAGCGTAAACTTATAACCAACACCTCTTACCGAATGAAAATAAACAGGGTCACGACTATCTTCTTCAAAATATTTTCGAAAGTTGAGGATGAAATTATCAATGGTTCGTGTGGTAGGATAAACATTGTAACCCCAAACCACCTGTAAAATTTTTTCACGGGTTACCACTTCATTTTTATTTTCAATCAGCAGCTTCAGCAACATAATCTCTTTTTTAGTCAGCGTTACTTTTTCGCCGCTTTTGGTAAATGCTTCAGAGGCTTTAAAGTCAATTTTATTTTTACCAAAACTGTACACATCCGGAATTGGTTCTTTGCTGTTGAGGCGTTCGCTTTTTTTAATGAGGTTGTTTACACGAATCAACAATTCCTCCAGGTTAAAGGGTTTGGTAAGGTAATCATCGGCGCCTTTTTTTAGGCCCAACACTCTGTCGGCGCTGCTGTTTTTAGCACTCAGTATTAAAATGGGAATATCAGGATTACTCAATCTTATCGTTTCACAAACCGTAATGCCGTCTATTTCGGGCAGCATTACATCCAGTACAATAAGGTCAAAATATTCTTTTTCTACAGCCTGTAAAGCTTCGGCGCCATCCCAGGCACCGGTAACTTCATAACCCTCCAATTCCAGGTTCAGCTTCAGTGCTTCCTGTAAATTTTCTTCGTCTTCTACCAGTAATATGGAAAATTTTTTGTCCGACATATTTAAAACTAAGGCTTTTCAATGAATGAATGTAACACAACTGTAAAAATAGCCCCGCCTGGGTTATTGTCTGTCACAGAAATGTTTGCATTATGTTGTTTGCTTATTTTTTTTGTAAGATAAAGCCCCAACCCGGTTCCCTTGGCGGCCTTTGTTGCCGAATTACCCACCCGGTAAAACTTGTTGAATATTTTATCTTTTTCTTCAGCTGCAATTCCTTTGCCCCGGTCCTTTACCTGGAAAATGATCTTTTCATTTTCTTCTCTTAATAAAACTGTAACCGGTAAATCTTTTGCGCCGTATTTGATAGCATTGTCAATAAGATTATTTGCCAATATCTGCAGCAGCATTCTGTCGCCGTTAATAAAAATATCGGGCGCAATATCCGCTTCTATTTTCTGTTGCGGATACCGGGTAATAAAATCCTGCACACATTTGCCAACCAGCTCGCTAAAGTTGGTTTCTTCGTTGGTAATGCGGTAACCGCCTGCTTCAATCTGCGATGAAAGGAGCATGTTATTGCAAAGCGCATTCAGGCGGTTGGTTTCTTCCAGCGTGGTTTGTATCAGGCGTTGCTGCTGCGTTTCATCCAGCTTTCTTTTCTGCATGGTTTCCAGGTTCAACCGGGCAACCGAAATGGGTGTTTTCAGTTCATGTGTAATAGCGATCATAAAATTCTGCTGCTCACGGCTTATCCTTAGCTCCCGCCGTACGGCACGAAAAACAAAAATGGCACCAGCCATAATGAGCAGGAAAAAAGTGAAACCCTCGCCAATGTATGCGGTTGTTTTTCTTTTTTCTGCAGATATTATTTCATTTAACCTGGCCTGGTAATTTTTATCGGCAGGCTGCAATTGCTCAGTCTTGTATTTTGTCATTAGTTTATTTTGCTGGTTAAGCGCAATAAACCACCAGACCAGCACCGCAAAAATATAAGCCAGTAAAAACCAGAAAAGGATAAAAGCGGAGCGTAATTTTTTTGATTTGAATGGCATAGTTAAAGTTGAGCAAAGGTATGAAGTACCAGTGAGTGACACAACGATGTTGCTCAAAAAACAAATGTTAGGAACAAAAAAATGAATACGATCAATTCCTCACATCCAAACCCCAGCTCAGCTTATTTCTCAACGTTTGTAAAAAATTGTTTTCGTTAAGGCGGATAAGATTAATACCGAAAGTTTCTTTGCGTACTGCCAGTTGAATGTCTTTGGTAACTATTTCACGGCGGCTGTCGAGCGTACATAAAAATCCATCTGTACGGCCTTCTACCTCAAAAGAAATAATGGTATTATCGGGTACAATGATGGGGCGTATATTTAAGTTATGCGGCGATACGGGTGTGATAACAAAACTGGCACTATCAGGAAAAACCACGGGGCCATTGCAGCTTAATGAATAACCGGTTGAGCCGGTTGGCGTTGCCACGATTAATCCATCGGCCCAATAGGTATTTAAAAACTCACCGTTTAAATAGGTGTGTATTTTTATCATGGGCGACGAATCTTTTTTGTGCAGCGTAAATTCATTCAGTGCATAAGGCGCATCACCAAATAGACGAACATCAGAATCTAAATGCAGTAAAGTTCTTTTATCAACTACATAAGTTCTGTTTACCAGTGCTTCCACCGCAGGTATCAGATCTTCTTTACCAATATTTGCCAAAAAACCAAGGCGGCCATAATTAATACCAACCACCGGAATGCCACTGTCTTTAACCAGTGTAACGGTATCCAGCATGGTGCCATCGCCACCCAGGCTAATGATAAAATCTATATTCTTATCCAGGTCTTCGGATGAATTGAAGGTGGAGTATTTTGCTTTGGCGCTGATGGCAGAATAAAACTGGTTGAAAAAATCCTGGTAGAAGACAAGCTCCACGCCGCTTAAAGCCAGTTCGTCCAGCAGCTGAATAATATCCTGATGCTGGTTATTTTCTATACCACGGCTGTAGATGGCAATTTTCATGTGCCTCAGTTCAGCCAGTCCACGTAGTGTTTGAATTTTTGTCAAAATTAAAAACCAGATTGATTGTGTAAAAATAAACCGTTTTTGCCTAATTGGTTAAAACTATACTCAAACCGCAGGTTTATATCGTACAAGGTAAGAATATCTATGCCAAAACCCCCAGTATATAATAAACGGTTATTGAGGTATGTGTAGCTGTTCTTTTTGTTGTATGCATACCCAAGGTCGGCATATGATTTTGCAAATATGGCGAATGGTATCTTAGTGAGTAGTTTTGGAAAGAAAGGAAACGGTATATTGAACGCCACAAGCTTTTTCTTGATCGTAGTTTTTATTATCCCGGTTGCTACGCCATCGATCACATAATATTCCAGCCCACGTAAATAAGTCTCACCATAGCCCAGGGCACGTTGGTTTATAAAAGCCTGTTTAAAGGGCAGCACCAGTTTTCCGTATAATTGCACACTGCTGTACCAGTTTTTGCCCATGTCAAAATATTTATTATATCCGGCATCCAGGGCCAGCATATTAATACCTCCCGTAAATCCTAATCCTCTTTTATGAATACTAAAAAAATTGGTGTGTCCTTTCAAAGGATAAGAGATGTTATTTACATTAACATACTGGTTTACGTATTTGATGTCAACAATATCTTTTGAGCTCTCGGGGTCATTAAAATAGGCAGGGTTGTATCTTAT
>JAYUZB010000017.1:0-18394 GCA_043752185.1 Chitinophagaceae bacterium | reverse complement strand
ATCGGATTGCAAAACTGCGTAACCTGTCGTTCAACATTAACGCAGCCGACCCTAACAATGAGTTTGAAACGGTGCCTGCTTACCTTCGCCGCAATATGGAATTGCACAATTCCATTGCCGATGTTGAAAGTTTTTACAGCAACTATACTGTAAAAACTGATGACAACAACCAGGCAGAAATAAGTACCATCAACAGTTTTCTGGAAGGTAAAAAACCTGATTAAAATAATTAAGCCAATTCTGCTTGCAGCGGAATTGGCTTTTACATTTGTTTGTGTTTGGTGTTTTGAGTAATAATGATCCCCGCCTTACCGGCGGGGTTTGTTTTTACTTGCTTTTTTTGAGAATACTTCTATATTTATTCCCACCTGCAAAAAATCACGTCCTGTCTCATCATTAATTTTATAATCAAACTGATGCAGATACCCCATTTGAATAGAGAGCTGTTTAGATAGTTTGTAACCTATAGAAACCAATAATCTATTTCTTTCGAAATAGGGTTCCTTCCCGGTAAAAAATATTTCATTACTGACATTCAGTATAAATGGTTTATAAGGTTTATTATTTTTTCCGAACGGATAAGAAATTCCTGCACGGTACCTGTATCTAGTTCGATAACCATTGGTTGTAAACCTGAATTCGGCCCTGTAGCGTTGATCTATTTTAAATCTTTTTATGGATTGTGTTAAAGTAATTTGGGGCCAGATTCTGAATTCATCATTATTTTTTGGCGATTTAAAATTGCCTCCTTCTTTATACGTATCATAATCGCCTGCAGCCAGTGTTAATAAAACATTTGGATGCGCTTTATAATTTACGCCTGCTTTATATTCGTGATAGTGAAACTGGCTGTAAAAGCTTAATGACCTGAGTTGTGCTTCACCAAAAAAACTCCACTTTTCAGTGATGGTATATTTCAGGTTTACGATGTTCCAGCTACCCAGACCTTTGGTTTGAGCTAATACAAAATAGCTCATAAAAAATAACAGGGTTGTAAATAGTATTTTTTTAATGATCATTAACCGCTGCTTTGATATTAAAAATCAAAAAGATCACCTAAGAAACCTCCTTTTCTTTTATTATGTTTCGCATTATTGTCATAGCCACGGTTTTTATTAAAGAACCGGTCATCATCGTCGTCATCATCACGTCTATTTCTATCCTGCGGTTGTTTTACTGGTTGATTTGCATCCGTTGAGGCAGATTTCTCAATAATCTTATCAAGTTCACCTTTGGCTAACCAAACACCGCGGCACTTGGGGCAATAATCAATTTCTACGCCTTGTCTTTCGGTCATTACAAGGGTTTCTTCACAATTTGGACATTTCATGTTGTTTATGATTAGAAGTGAATAAATATTATTGTATCATTAAACCTGCGGCCCATTGAAGGGTATTTTCTGTTTTGTAATATTTTGTTTTTAGTTCCTGTAATTTCTGTAGTGCTTCCAGTGTTTTATTTTCACGTGCGTTTATCAGAAATAAAGAACTTTCACCTGCCTGAAAACGGATTTCTTCGCCACGCTGTAAAGCCTGGTAGTTTTTTAAAGCTCTTTCCTGCAAGGCTACCTGGCTTTTAAGCATAAACAATTCATTGAAATAACTTTTTACTTTGGTTTCTACCTGCAGTTGTTTGTGTTGTTGTTGCCATTGTGTTTCAGTAATTTTTAGTTTAGCTTTTCGGTATTCACCTCTTCCAAGCGAAAGGCGCAGCGGAATACCCACTGACAAGCCATACTGATAATTATTTTCAAACAAAGGTGCAGCAGTGGTTTTAAGTACATCATAACCTTTTCCTAATTGATTGTATCTGAAATTTACTGTGGGCAACAATTCCTGAAATTTCAATTTCTTGTCTATACTTAACACATCCAGCTTGTAATTATAAATAAGCAGTTCCGGATGATTTTTAGCGGCAGCATCCAACAAATTGTTTAACTCAGGCATTGTAGCCACATCAACATTTAATAATTTTAAATCATCTCCGGGTATAATATCAACAGTAAGGTTGTAAGCCTGTGCATTTGCATTCCACAAAAAAACTGAAAGATCCAGGCCTGTATTTTGATAGTCGAGCCAGGCCTGATTTTTCAACAATTCTATATTTTGCAATTGTGTTAATGCTTCTGTGGTATCAATAGCAGGTCTGTCGCCCAGGCGAAAAGCTGTTTTTACCAACTCAACTCTTTTTTCATTTACTGTTAATGCTTCGGTTAATATTTTATACACCTGGTAATGTTTTACCCAGTTCCAATAGCTGGTCATAGCATCCAGCATCAGGTTGTTCAGCATATTTCTTTTTTCAATGACAGAGGCATTACGAAATATTTTTGCTGTTTGCAAAGCAGCCCTTCTTTTATCCATTAATAAATTTTTTGCCAGCGGCACACTTATGCCAAAGTAGCTGGTTTGCCCTTTTGTTTCTACCGGATCGGTACGGTTGCCTGATAAATATTCCAACCCTGCGGAAACTTCTACACCAAACCAGGTAGGTATTACAAGCTCTGGCCGGTTATAATAATAGTAATCAGTTCCATCAAAAGTTTTTTGTGCCATTTCATTTTTAAGCACCGGATCAAACATGCCTTTTGCAATGGTAACATCTGCTTTTGCTTTCTCTACAAAAATAGTTGCCTGTTTTGCAACCGGATGAAATTGCTTTACAAGCTCCATAACCTGCGCTGCCGATAATGTTTTTAAACTGTCCTGTGCTTTTAAAGAAGTACCGGAAAGAAACAGCACAAGCGGAATAATATATTTTACAAAATTCATTTTTTCTCTTTTCTTTTACCTGCTTCGTTTTTATAATAGTCTGGCGGAAAGCCATTGATGTTTCTCCACAACTCATACCAAACCTGCACATCTTTTAATAAAGTAATTCCTTGTGCGCCGGCACCAATTTTTAATTCCTTAGGCCATGGTTTATCAGTATCATCTTCTTTTACCAGCACCCTGAATTTCCCGTTCTCACTCACATTACTTTCTACCGCTACTATTTTACCGCCAAATGTACCGGATGATGCTTTGGGCCATCCGCTGAAAACAATGGCCGGAAAACCATCAAAAAGAAACCGGACTTTTTGACCCGGTGCAATTAAGGGCAGGTCGAGTGGTTGTACAAACATTTCAACCGCATACTGAATTTTATCCGGAACAATTTCTGCAATCATATCACCATCTTTAACAAATTCTCCAATGCCCGCTTTTTGCGCTTTAATAATTTGCCCGCTTTGCGAAGCAAGGATAAAATACATGCCGTTGCGGATATTATAGCTGGTATATTGATTTTCTAGTTTTGCAATATCTGCCTGCCCACTCGCAATTTGTGTAAGCGATTGAAACTGGTCTCCCTGGGCTTTGGTAACTTTCTCAATGTTATCCTGCTGCAAGGCACTCATTTCTATCCTGGTAATGGTTAGATCCTGCTTGCTGTTAGCCAGTTTGTTTTCGGCACTTATTTTTTTTGCCATTGCATTTTGAAACTGCTGATTGCGGGTTTCCAGTTGTGTTAATGAAACAAGGCCGCTATCATACATCGCTTTTTGACGGCTATATTGTTTGTTGCCAATAATGAAATCATTATTTGCAGCAATCATTTCTGCACTGTCAGACTGTACTTTAAGTTGTAATTGGTTTAGTTTGTTTACTAACTGGTTTAATTTTAATTGAAGACCAGAATTGATTGCACCTATCTGTTGATCAGCTGCACCTACTTTACTTTTGTAGTATTCAACGGATTGTTGTTTGCCTGCAAGTTGTTGCTGTGTGCGTTGTAATAAGTTTGGGTCCAGATAATCTGCCTTTACTTCTGTAAGTTGAACTAAAGTGTCGCCGGCTTTTACATAGTCGCCTTCTTTAATGTACCATTTCATTACCTGTCCTCCAATGATGGTGTTTACCTGCTGCGGCCGCTGATCCTGATACAAAGTTGTGACTGTGCCTTTAGCACGTATGTTTTGTGTCCAGGGTAAAAATAAAAAGATGACAAAAACGCCTGCACATACAAAAAACCAAAGTTTTACCCGGCTGTTTTTATTGTGGAGATAAATATGACTGTATGATTTTAATTTACCGGAATTCATGATTGTGTTTTTGTAGAATCATTGTTATACTGGATATCTATTATTCTATGTTCTTCCATAATAAATACTTTGTCGCATTGTTTTGCAAATTCTTCATCATTGCTAACTACCACAATTGTTGAATTTGAAATATCATTCAGCATTTGAATAATTTGTTGACGATACACGTCTTCAAAACTCATCCAGGGGTCTTCAAGCAATAGCAGTCGTGGCTTTGCTGCTAAGGCCCGGGTTAATAAAATTTTATGAACAACATTACGGGGAAGGCGTTTTCCGGCAGGATCAAGCAGGGTATCATACCCTTTTTTAAGGGTTGAAATAAAATCAGTTAAACCAACTTTAGCGGCTATATCATTAACAGCCTGCCGGGAAATATTTTCATTGCCCAAAGCAATATTTTCCCAAACCGTGCCATTAAAAATATCCTGCTGGTTTAACAACACACCTATTTGTGATCGGACAGAGTTTAAATTGTAATTTCCAACCGGTACATCATCTAATAATAAAGTACCTTTAAAATCGGTGTAGGCTCCTGCCATCAGGCGAAGTAGGGTTGATTTTCCGGAACTATCTTTACCCTTTATACATACTTTGTCACCGGAATTAATTTTTAGTGAAATATCAATTAATATTTCTTTTTCATCATTATAGCTGAAACTAAGATTTTTCATTTCTACTTGTAAACCGTAATTAGCAGAGGCTAATTGAACAGAGCCATTTTCTTCTATCGGTTTATCAGTAAGGCTTGATATTTTTTCGATAGAAGTAAGCGTGTCATATACCGTGCCCAGGTTCATAATTAATTTTTCTACAGAATTCAGAATCAGCAGTATAATAATTTCAGCAGCTATAAACTGGCCGATGTTTAATTGCTGGTTAACTAAAAGTATTGTGCCTACGATAAGCATTGCTGCAGTGATAACAGTTTTAAACAAAACCAGTACATTATATTGTAACAGTAATATTTTGAAATGGCTGTTGCGTGCTTTTAAATAGCCTGTTACTTCTTCATCAGTTTTTTGAAGGTGGAGGTCGTTGTTTTTTGCCAGCTTAATAGATTTAATAACCCTGGCTGATTCCTCCAGCCAACTGGCTACCTGGTATTTATAAGTGCTTTCGTCAATGCTGGTTTGCAGGCCACGGTTGCCTGAATAGCGCATTATCAGCCATAATAGAATTATCAGAAAAATTCCAAAAAATATAAATGCAGGATGATAAAAGGCCAACAGGGCTAAGCCAAATATTATTTGTATGCTAGCAGTTGGTATATCTAATAAAATCTTGCTTAAACTTTTTTGCAGAATGGGGATATCAAAAAAGCGGTTTACAAGTTCGGGCAGATAAATATTGTCGTTTTTTTTAAGATCAAGTTTTGGAATATGTGTAGCAAATGCAAAAGAATAGCGTACAAAGAGTTTCTGTTGTATTTTCTCGATGATCTTCATTTGATTTATCTGCATAATGCCGCCAATTAGAACACCTGTTACCACCAATGCTATCAATACAATTAATGATGCCCTCATTGTGGCCCCCAAAACAAAACCAATAATGGCCTGCACCCCCAATGGTAACGAAAGTTGTATCAGCCCATTTAATATGGCATAAAAATATACCGCAGTAATTTCCTTTCGCTCAAGTTTTACGAGATTCAATATTCTGGAAAGCGGGCTCGCAATTTTGGGCATGAAACATGTTTTTTTATTCAGTTACAGAATGATACAAATGTACATCGCAGATAAGCGGTTCTTTTTAGAAGGAAAAAAGAACCGCTTATTTGTACATTCACATTGTATTGTTTTTATAATACATTTTTAGGTAATTTATCTTCCCCTTCTTTATAATGTTCATGCGTAACTACTGGTTTACTATTGCTGTTCATCCTTACCTGAAAAATACTCACCAGCATGGAAAATGCCATGGAAAAATAAATATACCCCTTAGGTATTTCAACTCCAAAGCCTTCACTGATTAATGCAAAGCCAATTAATAATAAAAATGAAAGAGCCAGCATTTTAAATGCCGGATGTTTATTTACAAAATTACTTATTGGTTCTGCAGCTACCAGCATAATTAAAACAGTAACAATAATAGCAACATACATAATCCATACTTCTTTAACCATTCCAATGGCAGTAATAATAGAGTCAATAGAAAACACAAGGTCCATTATCAAAATCTGAATGATAACCTGCATGAAAGTAACTGCTTTAATTTTTTTACTTTGGTTCCCCTGCTCACCCTCCATTTTATGATAAATCTCTGTAGCACTTTTATACAATAAAAATAATCCTCCCAGTATTAATATCAAATCCTTAACTGATATACCCTTGTTAAAGATCTGGAACAGATCATTATCTAATTTCATGATCAACGATATAACGGCTAATAAACCCAACCGAAGCACCATTGCCAGTATTAAACCATATAGCCTTGCTTTTTTTTGTTGATTGGCCGGTAATTTGCTCGCTAAAATAGAGATGAAGATTACATTGTCTATTCCCAGAATAACTTCCAACGCTATCAGGGTTACGAGTGAAATTAGAATTTGATAATCCATAATATTATGTTTTACGCTTCTGTTTCTTCTTTACTCAGGGTTGCTCCGATTACTCTTTCTCTGATTTTATCATGAAGATTAATAGCCATGTGCACTATTGGGGTAGCACAGATGTAAAAATCAGTTTGCGGGAATTCTTTCTTTAAACTTTCCTCAATTTCATTAAATAGCAAACTTTTTGTTACAAACTGAATAACGTAAACCTCTGTTTGTTCTTTTGTGTTTGATGAAGTTAAATGAAAAGAATCAAAAGAACTGCCAAAAACGTTAAGCGTAAATTTATCTTTTAGAATACTGGTCGCAACAAGGTTTCCCTGTTCTTTACCTGCTACCAGAAGTTTTACAATAATCATTTCAAACAATTTTTGTTACTGATTGGATTTAAAGTCTGCTGTAAGATTACCGCTTCGATTTACCAAACAATTTCATAAGCTACCCGTAAAACAGCCATATTTAAATTATTTGGATTACCAAACCAGAATTCCTGCCTCAGTGAAATATCAATTTTTCCCTGACCGACTTTAATTTTATCTCCTATCCCTATACTTGCTACGGGCCGGGATGCATTGGTGTAATTATTTAAAAAAACAACACCTGCTTCTCCAGCTGCATAAAAAGTACTAACATAATATCTTAAACCGGCTTTTACAGGGATGGCTGTTAAATTTTTATATACTTTCGATTGTAATACTAAATTTTCAAAATATCCTCTTCCCTGGAAAACTAATATGCCGGTGTTTGCTGTGGCACTTAAGTGTTTACCGAAAGTATACTCCGCTTTAAGGCTGCCACCATAACCAGCTCTGTGCGTTGTTCTAAATGAACTTTCAGTGAAAGAAACTTCGGGGCCAAAATTGACAGAAAAACTTTCTTTTTTGTTTGCCTGTGCGATCCCTTGCTGGTTCAAAAATAACAAGGTACCTGCCAGAACAATTTTACGTAGTGTATATTTCAAAATTTTTGGTTTTATTTTTTAAGAATTCATTTTTTACTGGTTTTTACTTAAATCAAAATTGAAATAACTGTTTAAAATTATTCCGTTATTGTACTGAAAAACATTGCGGTTATTTATTTCTCTTCCCAGCTGTACAATCTGCTGAAAAAAACCACCTTCTACCCTCAGCTTTTTATTAAAACGGTAACCTAAAAGGATGGCTAACCGGTTTTGATCGAATATATTTTCATTTACATTTTTTCCAAAGCCTATAAATATTTCATCATAAATGGCAGCGTAGGGCGTTTTATCTTCTATTTTCTTTTTGCCAATGGGGATTTGCATACGGTACATATACCTGATGCGGTTTACAAATAAAAAGTCATCGGGTTTACTTAAAGTTGCATTGGTATAACGGCCTAACCATCTCTGTTCAAGCATAAACCGATGGCTCATTTCTATGCTCTTCATATTATCTGTTAGTGTAGCCATCTGAAATGCCCTGTGTTCGGGAAATCTTTTTCCTGCTGCCTGTAATGGAATATCTCCGTATGGGAAAGTTTCAACCCAGGCGTAACCTAACCGAATACTAAGTTTATTGTTTACCTGGTAATTAACTCCTGTTCTAAACAAACTTTGCTGCCAGTCTTTAATAATGTTTTCTCTTCGCCATTGGTACTCCAGGTGAGCGCTCCATTTTTTTGAAAATTTAATGGTGCTAAAATTATTAAACCAGCCAATGCTGTTTTTATCTGTTACCCTTGTATTTTGAGCCGATAAAAAAAGGTTAAACAAACATAAAATTGTTGAAAATATTATACGATAGCACATACTTAGATTTTGTTTAAATGAGACCAGGTATCAGCTTTCTATACCGGGTTTTAATTTTCTCCGGTTTCAGCATTGCTGAATCTTTTTACACTGATTGTCTTTTATATTCGTTTTTCTTTTAACTATCTTAGTTGTTCATCTGTTTTGGCGAAATGTCATTTCTCGTTCCAATTATTTTCGACTTCTTTCTTTTTATCCTGCCTTTAATAATTTCAACAATGCTTAAAACAGCTTCTTCAAATGTTTTGCATTCTGCACTTGCCAGCATGTCGTTACCGGGTATTGCCAATCTTATTTCGCAAATCTTGTTTTCCTTATTGTCGGCATTGGAAACCTTCAGCACAATATCAATAGAAATTATTTCGGTGTAATAATTATATAGTTTGCTTACTTTTTCCTGAATGAACCCGGTTAGCACCAGGCTTACTTTAAAGCCTGGTGATTGAATATTGATTTTCATGTTTCTAATTTTTTATTTCTATTTTAAATAAACATGTTTTTAAATTAAGCAGTCTGCAACTCTTTGCTTGCATGATCGTTTTCCCATATCCAGAGTGTATCCGGATAAAATTGAACGGCGCCCGTTGCAATGTCGTGAGTGCCACCCACAATACCTATCTCACCTTTTTCAATCATTTCTTTTAAAATAGTACTACGTTCCATAATGGCCTGTACTGTGCGTTTTACATTAATGGAAGCTACTTTTTCAACAAATTCAGCATTGGCAGAATTGCGGTTTTCTGTTTCAGTTTTTTCATCGTAAACGGCTGGCTGTATTTTAGATAATAAAGCAGTAAGGTTGCCCATTTCCACATGATCGCAGGCACCCCTTACTGCGCCGCATTTTGTATGGCCAAGTACCACAATAAATTTTGAGCCTGCTGCCTTGCAGGCAAATTCCATACTGCCCAGTATATCTTCATTAATAATATTGCCGGCAATACGAACACTAAAAATATCTCCCAGGCCCTGGTCAAATATCAGTTCGGCAGATGTACGGGAATCTATACAGCTTAATATAACTGCAAACGGATGCTGCCCATCGGATGTTTCGTTTGCCTGCTGTAAAAGATTGCGGTTTACTTTTAGGTTGTTTACAAATCTTTTGTTGCCTTCTTTTAATAATTCAAGCGCCTGAATAGGAGTGATGGCAGCCTGCATTTCTTTTGTTAATGTTTTCATTTTAATTTGTTTTATGGTTTTAAAAATTGTTAAGCTGGTTCAATAAAGTTTATGGTCTCTACAGTTATGTTTTTCGTTTTTGCATTGCTTCTGTAATCCCTTATTAGTTCTACTACATCGTATGCAATGGATTTTGATTTTGTACAATCAATAATTAGTTTTGAATTGGCGGGAATTTCTTCCAGTTCTTTTATCACATTTGCTTTGTTGAAGAATGAAACTTCTTCAGCCAGAACAAGGTGGTGTACTTTCCGGCCTTCATCTGTTGAAATAGTTTCTTTCATATGGTGTGAGTTGCGGTAACTGTGCCGCAGAGTATAAAATATACCAAACAATAAGCCGATAGTAATTCCTTTTAGAAGATCGGTAGCCAGTATTGCTATTACAGTTGCGGTGAAAGGAATGAACTGTTCCCAACCCAATTTGTACATCTGTTTAAATAAAGCTGGCTTAGCAAGTTTGTATCCTACCATCAAAAGAATAGCAGCAAGGCTGGCAAGCGGAATCATGTTTAATAATCCGGCAATGGTTATTGCTGATATTAATAAGAACACACCGTGAAGTATTGCAGACATTTTTGTTTTAGCACCAAAATTTATATTAGCCGAGCTGCGTACAATAACCTGTGTAATTGGTAATCCGCCAATCATTCCCGAAACTATATTGCCAAGGCCCTGTGCTTTCAATTCTCTGTTGGTTGGCGTCACTCTTTTATTCGGGTCCATTTTATCTGTTGCCTCCACACATAATAATGTTTCTAAACTTGCAACAATGGCTAACACAATGGCAATTTTCCAAACCTCAAAATTGGTTATGGCCGAAAAATCTGGGAATGTAAACTGGCTAAAGAACTCGGTTAAATTATTTGCAACCGGAATACGCACTACCTGATCTGCTGCCAAACTAAAATTTAATGTTCCGGCTTTGAACAGGTAATTCATTACTATACCTAAAATAACCACAACAATGGGTCCTTGTATTAACTGAAATATTTTGTGTTTTTTTGTGAGTACCTGATCCCATAAAATTAATATAGCCAATGAAACAGCCGCTATTAATATTGCACCGGGTGTAATAAAATCAAACGCCTTTGTAATTTCGGAAAAGGTGTTCTCACCATCTGCCTGTAAAAAAGCATCATCTCCTTCTGCATCTTTATCCCATCCCAGTGCATGTGGTATTTGTTTTAAAATAATCAACAAACCAATACCGGTAAGCATACCTTTAATTACCGAAGAAGGAAAGAAATAGGCAATAAAGCCAGCTTTGGCAAAGCCAAGGGCTAACTGAATAACTCCTGCTAATACAACAGCCAGTAAAAATACCGGCCACGACCCCAGTGTAGCTATTGATGTTAAAACAATAACAGCCAGGCCCGCTGCCGGGCCGCTAACCCCTAATGGCGAACCACTGGCTATACCAACTACAATACCACCAACAATACCGGCAATGATGCCAGCAAACAGCGGAGCTCCCGATGCGAGGGCGATACCAAGGCATAATGGAACTGCCACAAAAAAAACGACCATGCTGGCTGGCAAATCGCTTTTAATTTCTTTAAACATGTGTTTGGTGTTCATAAATGTTAGTTTTATTAGTTTAGAAAAACAAAGATAGTAATAATATTTATAAAGATAGTATTACTATCTCATAGAATTGTAATACTTTTAAACTATTTTTGTGCCTTCAGGCTATGAACCACATTTCAAATAGAAAAAAATCACTAATTCGTTAAAAATTATAAAATGGAAATACAGTTTCAGATAAAAATGAATAAAAAACTGTTTTTGCGAGACCCGGAGCAGACAGAACTAGGCAAAAAAATTATTCAGCACAGCATTGAGGTAATATACAAAAACGGATTTGAAGCCTTAACTTTTAAAAAAATTGCGGAGGATATAAACTCTACAGAAGCGGGAATTTACAGGTACTTTGAAAACAAACATAAATTATTGATGTACATCACCGCATGGTACTGGAGTTGGCTTGAGTATAGGATTATGATACATACATTAAATGTAAAAGACCCCGTGGTTAAACTTAAAAAGGTAATTCAGTTACTGGCCGCAACGGTAGAAGATGACATAAATACCAGCCATATTAATGAAAATATTTTACACCAGATCATCATTGCTGAAGGATCAAAAGCTTATTTAACCAAGCACGTTTCTGAAGATAATAAAGATCAGTTTTTTAAACCCTATAAAGATCTTTGTGCCAAGGTTGGTGAAATTATACTGGAATGTAATCCGGCATATAAATATCCCAAATCACTTTCAAGTACAATTATTGAGATGGCACATTTTCAGAATTTCTTCATGAACAACCTTCCGGCTTTAACCGATTTTGGTAAGGAAGACGACACCAAGGTTGTTGCTTACCTGGAAGAACTGGTGTTTTCTGCTATTAAATAAGGTTTTGATAATTACTTAATTTTTTGAGCTGTCGGATTTTGGTGCTGAAAGTAATGGTGGTGCCGAGATGGTAGCAGGAGTTGTATTTACTGCTGCCGGTTTACTGTTTAAAGGTGCACCAACGGCTATCTCACATTTGTGGCCTGGCTCACCATGTGGAGGATTCATGCCGGGTGCCGTTTTTGTTGCAGTGGGCACTTCCTTCATAGTTACCTGTGGTTGCTGCGGTGTAGTACTAACCGTAGTTGGCTGGGTAGTTGCAGGTGCCGGTTTGCTGTTTAATGGTGCTCCAACAGAAATATCGCAACGATGCCCTGGTTGGCCATGCGGCGGGTTCATACCTGGCGCAGTTGCAGTTTGCGTGGCAGTTTGTGTTATCATTTGCGGGTTAGTTACCACAGCATTATTCTGCGGATTCATAGTAACCATTTGCGGTTGCGTTGTGCCTGCCGGAACATTTACGTTACCCGGAATTACAGTTGTGCTAGCTGGTGCCGTAGTTCCAGGTATTGTAACCTGGCCAGGAGTTGTGGGATTGGTTACAACGGTTTGAACCGGTGTAGTATCAGATCCTGCAGGAATTATTGTTTTATCTACAACATCTTTATCGCTGTCTCCGCCACATGATGCAAGGCCTGCAATTACAATTAAAGCGGCTGCAGTATATAATTTCAATTTCATACTTTTTAGTTTAGTTGCACAATTTACGGGTAATTAGGTTAAATGCAAAAATGAGTGGAACAGTTAACAAATTCAGCTAAATAGTCCATTATCCATTTCCAACTCTTTCCATTTCATCGCCGGCGCTACCGCTGCTGCGTTTGGTGGTTTTGTAGGCTTTGCCAAAACGGTATGTGAAAGCAATATTAATTACACGGCTGTCTCGGCGAAGTATAAAATACTCAGTGGCTTTGGTAAACTGGGTAAGCCCTTCCATGGCATTGGTAAAAAACAGATCACGAAAACTGAGTTTGAGGGTACCTTTCTTTTTTAAAACAGGGCGACTTACACCCAGCGATAATTGCCCCGTTGGATAAAGCACTTCCTGCAGATCGTTACGGGCACGGCTGGTAAAAAATCCGCTGAGCTCACCACTGTATATTTTGGCAAACGTAAACTGGTTGCTCATATTGATGTTTAGCTGATTGATATTGCTTTTAAAATTTGCATCGCCATTAAAACCTTTTAATTCTTTGTGATTGTACAATGCCTGCAAAGTAAAACTCCACCACTTTGTGGGCGATAACATGACTGTGGTGCTCAATCCCAGGTTATTTGTGCGGCCCACATTGCCCTGCGAATAATAAAGCAATCCTGCAGTAGTATCATTTAAAAATATCTGCGAAAAATAATTTTTTACAATGCTGTATGAAACAGTTGTGGTAAGCCATTCTTTGTGTTGATGGCTGATCTCCATATTAGTGCTGTATTGAGGAACAATAAATGGATTGCCGCTTTGGTAAGTATATTTATTGATGATGGAAGTAAAAGGGTTGAGTGTTTGAAAAGGTGGACGATCTATCCGGCGGCCAGCCGTAAAAGTGAAAGCATTGGAAGAATCAAGCTGGTAAGTGATGTAACCACTGGGGAATAACCCGCTGTATTTGCGGCTGAAAGCCGAATCTTTTTGCTGTACATTGCCCAGTTGGTGTGCATCGTAAGCAGTAGCTTCGTAACGCAGGCCTGCCTGCATGCTGATGTGTTTGTATTTTGTTTGTATGCTGCTATAAAGTGCATTAATATTTTCCTTGTATAAAAAATGATTGCTTCTGCCATAATCTTCCTGCCAGTTCATACCATCAAAATTTTGATACGAAGCGATATTGTTGGTGCTAATATGCGATGATTTAAAACCCGATTGTAACGTGCTGTTTTTTCCAAAGCGTAAAGTGTAATCTGCTTTTGCAGAAAGAATGGTAATGCTGGTTGGGATATTACCTCTTGCAGATTCGGTATAGCCGCCATTTACCAACAAACGGTTATTAAACAACTGTTCGCTGCTTATGTTATAGTTAAGCCAGTCAATATCCAGCGCCAAGTCTTGTTGTTTGTTGATGCTGTGGCGCAAATTTCCATTAAGTGTTTCGCTTTTATAACGATTACCACTTGTACTGTTGGTGGCAATGGATGAATCGATTGCACCTGATGCATTCAACCAGGTGGCGGTAGCATCGCCTTTACCCTTGCGCCGTACCCTGGTGCCGCCAACTATAACACCTACAGTGGTTTTGGGAGATATGTAATAATCAACACCAGCTTTGATAGTATGGTTGGTAACCCTGCCGGTAAAATAAGTGGGCTGATCAAGTATGGCAATGATATCATTATTATTGTTGTAATATTTACGCAGTGCATAAATGCTTACAAAGTTTTTGGAATTATTTAAACTGTAATTTAAAAACATATTGAATTTACCAGTACGGTAATTTACAATAAGACTGTTATTATTTTTTGGATACACACCTTGCGTACCGGCAACTGTAACCGATCCGTTAAAACCTTTTACTTTATTTTTTTTTGTTTTGATGTTGATGATGCCGGCATTGCCACTGGCATCATATTTTGCCGGTGGATTTGGCATCAGTTCAATTGTTTCCACTGTTGCAGAGCTCATGCTGCTGAGTAAATTATTCAAATCGGCACCGGAAAGATAAGTAGGCTTATCATCAATCATCACTAGAACACTGGTCTTGCCCTGTAAGCTAAGCCCACCATTCCTATCTACCATAACACCCGGCGACTTTTCCAATACTTCCAGCACGGTTGTACCCGTGTTGGTTACTGCAGCTTCTACATTAATGATGGTCTTTCCTTCTTTATATTGTACCAATGGTTTTTTGGAACTCACTGTTACAGTCTGCAATGTTTTATCGGCAAGCTGTAAGCTAATGCTTGCTTTATTTGTTTCCGGAAAATTATATAAAGCGGTAGTTTGTTTTTTATAACCAACCTGTGTAATGCTGAAAATGTAACTACCTGTAGCGATATTTTCAAATATTGCATTTCCTTTTGCATCGGTAATGGCTGCTTTAACCAGTTTGTTATTGCTTAACAATTCAACGGTGGCATTGGCAATGGGTTCTGCTTTTTCGTTGGTAACAGCAATGGTAAAATTTGTTGGTTGCTGGGCATGCAGCATACCAAAGCATAAGCAAAGTGCAGTAAGTAAAATAAAATTTTTCATGCATAGTGAAGATAGGAAGCCGTTTTTTTACAGCGTATGCGTTTTTGTTTAACGGTTCTGTGGAAGGATGGAAATGGTTGTTTCTACTAAAAAACTTACGTAAGTTTCACTTCAATCTCTTTGGTATATGCGGTTTCTACCCATTTCTTCATGGCTTTGTTTGATAGCCAGTATTTAAACAGCCAGGTAGATAATACAGTATTGATGCCTAAAGAAAATACCCATGGAGGAATATTATTTATAAACCGGTAAAATTTTTCTTCCGATCGGAGGCGCTTGTGAATTTCACGGTTGAAGTGAGTAAACATTTTTTCACTGAAATCATTTTGTGCAGCAGCACGCTGTAAAAATTTTGCGGCCACATATCCCGATATCATGCCAGATCCAATGCCTTCGCCTGATGTGGGGCAAACCAATGAAGCTGCATCACCCAGCAACATCCAGCCATCGCCATAAGCTTTTCGATCATTACCCGACATGGGAATACCCCAGCCTTTTACGGTTTCCAATGGTTGTGCATTTTTAAAACGGGGGATGAGTACGGGATCTGTTTTTATCAGTTCTTCAAAAGCTTTACGCACATTAATATTATGTTTGGCAATATAGTTACTGGCCATTCCATAACCCACATTGGCCTTACCATCGGGCAGGGGAAATATCCAGAAGTAAGAAAGCGGCAGACTTTTAGGAAAATAAACTTCCAGCAGGTTATCGCCATGCATGCCTTCTACGCCGCTCCAGTACTGCCTTACAGCACCGGCATAATTGTTACGGTCAACTTTTCGCTCACCCAAATGTTTCAGCACAATAGAGTGATCGCCATCGGCACCAATTAAAAAATCGGTTTCGATTTCTATTTTACCGGATGGGCCTTCGCCTTCCAGTATCCAGATTTTTCCTGCTTTGGTTATTGTATTTATACGGGTAGATAATTGTACATCAGCAACGCTGCGGTCAATTTTGCTAACTAAAAGATTATCAAAATTAAAACGTTTGCTTACAAAAAACATGGGCCTGCTTGCATGATCGGTTGTGCCATTTGCAGCATTACGCATAATATCTACCTTTCGGCCACTGGGTAAAATAAACCTGAAACCCTGCGAAGCAGTAAAAAAATTTTTATTTGCAGCAAGTTCCTTTTCAATAATTGTTGGGTCAATATGATTCAATACCCTGATGGTGTTTAGGTCAAGTCCATCGCCGCAAATCTTATCCCGTGGAAATGAAGCGGCATCAACGATTACATGTTTAATGCCCATCTTACACAAAAAAATACTGGCAGTGGCTCCGGCTGGACCGGCGCCTATAATACAAATACCGGTCTTTATTTTTTCAGGCTGCATATACTTTTGTAAATAGTATGCAAATAAACGACGGAATTTAAAATTTGCAACTATAAATAAAAAGCGGTCATCTGGGATTGGAGTATATGGTATAAGTGCTGATATTGCATTTAAAAAACAGCAGCATCAATGGCCATATCTTTTATTGACCAGGCTGCATTCAATTGTTTTTGCACAGCAGATAAACCTGCTTTATTTTTCATTTGCCGGTAGCAGGTTTGTAGCCCGGATAGCGACCAGCCATTATTTGGATTTATCTGCAAATCTTTCTTAAATATATCAACCGCTTCTTTATAGTTGCCGGCTTTTATCAATGCAGCGCCCAGGTATTGCCTGGCCGGTAGCAGCCAGTCGCGGGGTTCGGTGTAAATCAGTTTGTCTTCATCTTTTACTGCATGTTTGAAAAGCTTAATAGCTTTGCTGATATCCTGTTTGTTTTCTGCAATGGTACCGGCTAAAATGTTTTCACCCACCAGTGCAGCATCGTACACCGCATTAAAAGGTGTAAAAGGTTCTTTTAAAGAAGGCTCGGTCATTTTATTTTGCATAATGGCGAGTTCTTTTTCTGCTTCGGCAATCTTATTGGTATTTGCAAAAGCCATACCTCTTGCAAAATGTTGTAACACCGAAGTAAAGCTGAGGGTATCTGCTACCCGATCGTTTAATATCTCTTTCCATTTTCCAAAACGTAACCAGGTAAAAATATCTGTGCGATGCAGGTACTGCACATAATTACCAAGGGCGCCAGGTATCTGCAAATAAAAGTCAGGTATCTGTTGTTGCAGTTCTTTTGATGCAGCTGCGGCAATGCCATAGTTGCCGGCCATTTGGGCACAGTTTATTTTCATGTGTATATTATGCAGGGCATACAGTGCTATATTTTCTTCTGTTGCAGGAAAATAATTATGATATTTTTTATATCCTGCCAGTCCCTGGTCATTAACATGTATACCCTTATCATAAATACCTGTGCGTATATAAATGTGCGAAGGCATGTGGGTAAGGTGCGACACATCGGGCATGGCAAACGTTAAAAATTCAGCACTGGCTAAAGCATCAGCCGGTTTTGCAGAAGCTTCTACCGCATGTATATAGTAATGGTTAGCGCCGGGTTGTTTGGGGTTTAAACCCATAGCATGTTTTAAAACCGCTACAATTTCCGGCGTCCATGGTTTTGCATTAAAATCATGATCATACAAATCCCAGGGATGCATCAACATCAATGCATCCGCATAAAGCGTACTTACATTTTCATCGTTGGAATAAGCTGTATAAACCGCCTTCATAGCATCTCGGTACAGGGCATTCAATTTACTCTGATCGGCTGCACTGTCGGCAACATAGCGTATAGCAATAGCCTCTATTAATGCTTTTTCAACCGGACTTGCATTTGCTTTTAAGGCATTGGCTTTAACAGCAGATGGGTATGCTTCTGAAGGACGCAGATAACCAAAGTCATTGATATTGGGTCCGTAGGCCAATGCCTTTCCCCACCAGGCCATAGCGCATTCAGGATCAAACCGGGTGGCCTTATCAAAAGATGCCCGGGCTTCGATAATATGAAAAGCATAGTACATGTTGATGCCCTGGTTAAAATATATACGGGCACTGTCTGAGTTGCTGCTTACCGGCCAGTTGTAATTACCCCAGCCGCTCAGCAGCGGGATATCATCTGCAGCTGTAGGTATATAATCAGGTGAGCAGCGAATGCTAAATTTTTTCTTTTCGGCAATTAGTTGTGCAGTCTTTACACCGTCTGTTTGCCGCATTGCCGAACGGAATGCAACAACTATTGTATAGGCGACGATGGTTAGTACAATCAGGTAGCGTAGTTTCATACCAGTTTAATTTTTGTATTATTAAAATCT
>JAYUZB010000016.1:0-7931 GCA_043752185.1 Chitinophagaceae bacterium | reverse complement strand
CTCCCCGATACATAGCCTTGAGAAATCAGGGCTTTTTTTATAGTTTTGATACATACTATATTACAATAAAGCACCAAAAAATATTATACAGTCTTTTTATTTTGCCCGCAATACTTTTTTGTAACAACTACGATGTAAAATAAAATTTAAGTGTAGTTAGTTTTTACTTTGTTTCACTTTTAATCATCAATTTAAGGATTAAACATAAGGCATGTTATTATTAGGGATTGATTTGGGTACCTCTTCTGTAAAAGTTTCTGTAATTGATGCAAACACTTAGCCGCCGCCTGTGTCTCCGACCAGCGGCGCAAAGCCCCTTGCAATCTCCACGAAAATTTCATTATGATGGAATGGATAACTTTGGCATGTTAATGCATTATTCTAGTAATTAGTAGTGGGCTGCTGGTTCCTGCTTGTCGGGAGACAAGGCGGGGGCGTTAGTAGTAAAATTCATTAAATTTGAAACGAGAATATAGAACACATACGTCGGCATAAACTGGCTTAAGTGTTTGGCCTGCATTGGGACAGGTGTAACCAAAGTTAAAAAACGAAAAATCACAAGTTGGCCAGTGTGGCGATATTTATTTATCTTTAAAAATCTGGTTATAATAGTTAATCCTTACCTAACTCTTTCCTTATGAAAATTAAATTTCTTTTTGTTGCCATAATTACCATATTAACCTCAGGAAGCTGTAAAAAATCCACGCCATCAAATAATGGCGGTGGAGGAGGCGGCACAACGCCTACCGTTCCAGTGATCAGCGCAACTACTGCGGCAGGTACCCTTACCAATGTCTCAGCTATCAGCGGTGGAAATATTACTTCAGACGGCGGAGCCACGGTAACGGTCCGTGGGGTATGCTGGAGTACTGCTGCAAATCCAACTACTGCAAACACTAAAACAACAGATGGAACCGGCACAGGCTTGTTCACCAGTAATCTGTCACCGCTTAGTTCGGGTGTTACCTATTTTGTAAGAGCTTATGCCACAAACAGTGTTGGCACAGCATACGGTAATGAAATAAGTTTTTCAACGAGTAATGCTGATGTGTATATAGCAGGGTATGAATCTAATGGCTCTAAAGACGTTGCCAAAATATGGAAAAACGGGGTGGCAACCTCTTTATCAACCGGGGCTACTGATGCTAGGGCTCTTTCGGTGTATGTTTCCGGAACAGATGTATATGTTGGCGGCTATGAAGTTAATGGCGCAACAGAAATTGCCAAATTATGGAAGAACGGATTGGCAACTTCGTTAACATCAGGTGCTTTTAATGCAAGAGTAAATTCTGTTTTTGTGTTGGGGCCGGATGTTTATGCAGCAGGAGTTGAATCACTTACAAATGGTACAGCAGCGAAGGTGTGGAAAAATGGAGTTGTATCCACACTGCCAAATTCCGGCCTCATAGGAGCAGGCTACGGTATTTTTGTTTCAGGTGGAGATGTATATGTAGCAGGAACCGAATCGAGTACGGCAATTTTTGCGAAACTATGGAAGAATGGGACTATTTCTTCATTAACTAATGGTGCTTCTAACGCAGAGGCACGGGCAGTTTATGTTACAGGGTCTGACGTGTATGTTGCAGGATATGAATATTCGGGAGCGAATAATATAGGAAAGGTCTGGAAAAATGGAGTTGCAACTTCATTAACAAGCAACACAAATTATGGATATGCCTGGGGACTATGTGTTTCCGGTGCTGATGTTTATGTATGTGGAAGTGAAACTGTTGGCACAAACTATGTTGCAAAGGCCTGGAAAAACGGAGCCCCTATTTCCTTAACGAATGGAAGTTTTGGCGGTTCAGGGCTTTCCATTTCTGTTTTGGGTGCGGATGTATATGTATGCGGAACTGAAACCAACGGAACTGCAAGCGCTGCAAAACTGTGGAAAAATGGAATTTCTACTTCCTTAACTAATGGCCTTAATTATGCAAGTGCTTACTCAATTTTTGTTAAGTAGTTTTCCCCCAACTGGCTAAAGTGTTTGAGTCGCAATATTTACGGATATATCTTCTCCTCCGCTGTCGTTGTTCCGCTTCGATCTTCGCCGCCGCCTGTGTCTCCGGCCAGCGGCGCAAAGCCCTCTGCAAACTCCACGAAAATTTTATTATGATGGAATGGATAACTTTGGAATGTTAATCCATTATTCTGGTAATTAGCAGTGGGCTGCTGGTTCCCGCTTGTTGGGAAACAAGGCGGGGGCGTTAGTAGTAAAATACATTAAATTTGAAACGAGAATAGAGAACACATACGTAGGCATAGAAACAGGGGTGAGTTTTAAAATTTACGCAACAAAGTAACACGAACGCACAAAAAAAGGCTTTGTGTATTCTGGGGCATGACTAAGGCAAAGCAACCGATAGTAAACTTCAATAATTTTTTTATCAACAACAGTATGGCATCATTAACGCATATACCAGGCGCAACAGGGTTACCTTTTATTGGCGATACCATTGATTTTTTAAAAAAGCCACAGGAATTATTTAACAAAAAGCAACAGCAATACGGCAACATTTTTAAGTACCGCATGTTTGGACAGGAGTATGTTTGCATAATGGGGGCGGAGGGCAACCGGTTTGTACTGGTAGAGCAAACAAAACATTTTAGCAGTAAAGATGGATGGCTGCTGATTAATGAATTGTTTCATGGTGGATTAATGTTACAAGACGGAGATGAACATAAACACCACAGGGGTATTTTACAAACAGCTTTTAAAAAAGAAGCATTGCAGCATTATCTACAAGCTATGAACCCTGTTGTAAAAGAATACAGCAAAAAATTTGTACAGCAAACGGAGGTTAACGTTTTCCCCTGCATTAAAGAACTTACGTTACAATTGGCCGGCATTGTTTTTTTTAATCTCGATTTTTCAAATAACCTGCAGCATATTAATAATGCAATTATTAACATGGTGCATGCATCCATTACTCCATTTCACATTAACCTTCCTTTTACCACTTATGGCAAAGGCATGCAAGGTAGAAAAGTTTTACAGGCTTATTTTGCTACCATTATAAAAGAAAGAAGGCAACAACCCGGCAATGATATGCTTAGTAATTTATGCCTGGCAAAAGATGAAGCAGGAAATATACTGAGCGATGATGAAATTATTGACCACCTTATTTTTTTTATAATGGCAGCGCATGATACCACTGCCAGCTCTTTAACCAGCATTATTTACGAACTGGCCATGCATCAAAACTGGCAACAACAATTAAGGGAAGAATGCAGGCTCATAAATAATGATGCCGTTACTGATGGCAGGGCCATTCACCAAAATATGGATGCACTGGAAAAAATGGGTTGGGTAATAAAAGAAACATTGCGGATGCACCCGCCGCTTATTCTTATTCCCCGCAAGGCACAAAGGGATATGCATTTTGAAAACACCCATATACCTGCAGGCACCAATGTAACAGTATTGCTGTATCATAACCATAATAACAGCAAGTACTGGAGCAATCCTGCATCATTTGACCCGAGTAGGTTTTCTGCCGAAATAAGCGAACACAAAAAATGCCCGCACGCTTATGCCCCCTTTGGTGCAGGGCAGCATTTTTGTTTGGGCCATGCTTTTGCCGATTTACAAATGAAACTGGTGATTTATCATTTATTAAAAAATTATACATGGCATTTGCCCGATAATTATCAACCGGTTTATACGCACATCCCCATTCAGCACCCTAAAGACGGGCTGCGGATGCATTTTAAACCATGTTAATTTTGAACGTTGCTCTCCAGGCCTTCGATTTCGTGTCTTCACCAACCAAAATATGAAATGGCTTTATAGTCTTAAAATTGGTTTACTATGTCTTTATATTCTACTCTTAATGCCTTTAATATTAACTGAAATAGAAAATAAAATTTAAGTGTAGTTAGTTTTCTGTTTGTTTTAATTTTAATCATTAATTTAAGAATTAAACATAAGGTATGTTATTATTAGGGATTGATTTGGGTACCTCTTCTGTAAAAGTTTCTGTAATTGATGCAAACACTCAAAAATGTATTGCTTCTGTTCAGTATCCTGAAACTGAAGTAGATATTATTTCACAGCATCCAGGCTGGGCCGAACAAAGCCCCGAACTGTGGTGGGAAAATATAAAGCAGGCTATTCTTAAATGCAACGCTACCAGGCTTTATAATCCACAAGCCATAGTAGCCATCGGCATTGCCTATCAAATGCACGGGTTGGTTTTAGTTGATAAAGACCAACACGTTTTACGTAACTCTATTATCTGGTGCGATAGCCGAGCGGTTGAAATTGGGGATGATGCATTTGTAAATATTGGCGGCGAAAAATGTTTATACAATTTATTAAACTCTCCTGGAAATTTTACAGCCTCCAAACTGGCATGGGTTAAAAATAATGAGCCTGCAGTTTACGAAAAGATTGATAAAGTAATGTTGCCCGGCGATTTTATTGCCATGAAATTAACGGGGGATATTACCACAACTGTTTCTGCTTTATCTGAAGGAATATTCTGGGATTACCGCAGCAACAGCATTTCAGCAGACATAAATAACTACTTTGGTTTTGATCAATCATTATTTCCGCAGGTACAAACATTATTTGCGCCGCACGGTTTATTAAAAGAAACCGTTGCCACCAGTTTATCATTAAAAAAGGGACTACCGGTTACTTACAAAGCCGGCGATCAGCTTAACAATGCACTTTCATTAAATGTTTTGCAACCTGGCGAAGTGGCCGCAACAGCAGGCACCAGCGGCGTAATTTACGGTGTAAGCAATCAGTTGAAATACGATCAGCAATCAAGGATAAACAGTTTTGCACATGTCAATTATAAAGCTCCCTCTCCTTTGGAGAGGGCGGGGGGTGAGGCCCGCATTGGCATTTTATTATGCATTAATGGCGCCGGTATTTTTAACCGCTGGGTTAAAAACCTTATTGGTGCAAACCGCAGCTATGCAGAGTTAAATGAAGCGGCTGCAAAAATTGCTCCCGGCTCTAATGGCTTGCTGGCTCTGCCTTTTGGCAATGGTGCCGAACGCATGTTGAATAACCGGCAGGTGGGTGCACATTTTAAAAATCTTGATTTTAATATTCATACCAATGCACATGTAGTAAGAGCTGCGCAGGAAGGAGTGGCCTTTGCATTCCGTTACGGGTTGGATATTATGAGAGAAAATTGCATGCATCCTTCCATAATTCGTGCAGGTAAAGCAAACCTTTTCTTAAGTGATGTATTTACCCAGTCATTTGTAAATGCTACACAAACAGCAATTGAGTTTTATGATGGCGATGGTAGTTACGGCGCAGCGCTGGGTGCAGGTATTGGTGCCGGAATTTATACAAATGCAGCAGCAGCTTTCAGCAACAGAAAACCGGTGGATTGTATTGAGCCGGAAGAAAAAAATAACAGCGAAGCATTATACCAGCGATGGAAAATTTTTTTACATGAAAAATTAAACAACGAAACAAATATATTAATCTAGCTAAACAAAAAATATAAAGATGAAAATTGTAACCGGAGAAAAAGAATTTTTTAAAAACATTCCTCAGATAAAATATGAAGGAACGGAAACAGATAATCCATTGGCCTACCGCTGGTATGATGAAAATAAAATAGTGGCGGGCAAAACCATGAAAGAATATTTACGTTTTGCAGTTGCTTATTGGCATTCTTTTGTTGGCAGCGGTGCCGATCCTTTTGGTGAGCCAACGCATATTTTTCCTTGGGACAATAAAAGTGATGCAATTGAAAGAGCAAAAGATAAAGCAGATGCTGCATTTGAATTCATCACTAAACTTGGTTTGCCTTTTTATTGTTTTCATGATGTGGATGCGGTTGATTATACCAACGATGTGGCCGATAATGAAAAGCGCCTGCAGGCAATAACTGCTTACTTAAAAGAAAAGCAGGATGCAAGCGGTGTAAAATTATTATGGGGTACTGCTAATCTTTTTTCTAACAGAAGATACATGAATGGGGCTGCAACCAATCCTGATTTTCATGTGCTGGCACATGGCGGTGCTCAGGTAAAAGCTGCACTGGATGCAACGATTGCATTGGGTGGAGCCAATTATGTTTTTTGGGGAGGAAGAGAAGGATATATGAGTTTGTTGAACACCAACATGCAAAGAGAGAAAGAGCATCTTGCAAAATTCCTGCACACCGCAAAAGAATATGCAAGGAAAAATGGTTTTAAAGGACAGTTCTTTATCGAACCAAAACCATGTGAACCATCCAAGCATCAATATGATTATGATAGCGAAACGGTGATTGGTTTTTTGCGTCAGTACGATCTGTTAAACGACTTTAGTTTGAATATAGAAGTGAATCATGCAACCCTTGCCGGCCACACTATGCAGCATGAGTTACAGGTAGCAGCCGATGCAGGTTTGCTGGGTAGTATGGATGCCAACCGCGGCGATTATCAAAATGGATGGGACACCGATCAGTTCCCCAATAACATCAATGAATTGACAGAAATAATGTTGGTGTTATTAGAATCTGGTGGCTTTAAAGGCGGAGGAATAAACTTTGATGCAAAGATCCGCCGAAACTCTACCGATACAGCAGATCTGTTTCATGCACATATCGGTGGTATTGATTCTTTTGCCAGGGCATTGATTGTTGCAGATAATATTTTACAAAAATCTGATTACAAAAAAATACGCATAGAACGCTATGCTTCTTTTGATGTAGGCAAAGGTGCAGCATTTGAAGAAGGAAAATTATCGCTGGAAGATTTGCGGGCTTATGCGGTTGAAAACGGGGAGCCGGAAATAAGAAGCGGAAGGCAAGAATATTTAGAGAATATTATTAACCGTTTTATTTGATATAATATTCACACTGGCCCAACTGCTTACTCAATATATGTGCCATAGGGCACTTAAAAAAAAGCTTTAATTCTTTCTATTGCCTTTTCAATTATTTCAATTTTGCTGCACAGGCTCACCCGTACAAAATTGTTTCCGGCACTGCCAAAAATTCTGCCGGGTGTTATAAAAACATTTGCATTGTAAAGCACTTTATCGCTTAGCTCAAAGCCATCTTTATATGCAGCAGGTATCGATGCCCATGCAAACATGCCTGCCTGTGTTTCGTCAAAGGCGCAATTCAATAATGATAATAACTCAAATACTTTTAGCCTTCTTTCTTTGTAAACTTTGTTCAGTTCATCAAACCAATCTTTGTCTAACTCCAAAGCTTTTACTGCAGCTAATTGCAGTGGTAAAAACATGCCGCTATCCATATTGCTTTTAAAACGCAGCACTTCTGCAATCTTTTCTTTGGCTCCCAGCAACATGCCAACCCTCCAGCCTGCCATGTTATGCGATTTACTCAGCGAGTTTAATTCAATGGCAACATCTTTTGCCCCATCAACACAGAGCAGACTCATTGGCTTGTCATTTAAAATAAAACTATAAGGGTTATCATGCACCAATAAAATGTTGTGCTTTTTTGCAAAAGCTACCAGCTTTTCAAATAGTTCTTTTGTTGGCAATTGCCCTGTTGGCATTTGCGGATAGTTTACAAACAAACCTTTAACCGGCTTCGCTGCATTTTCTTTTATCAGCATTTCCATCTGCTCAAAATCCGGGTAATAATTATTTTCTTTTTTAAGTTCATAAAACACAGGCGTAGCGCTTGAAAGCTTTACTGCACTGGCATAGGTTGGATAGCCGGGGTTGGGTACCAATACGCTGTAGCCTTCATCAAAATAAGTCATACAGATATGCATGATGCCTTCTTTACTGCCTATCAGTGGCAATATTTCTGTTTCAGCATCCAACTCAACATCGTAATTTTTTAAATACCAGGTTGCCATGGCATTTCTTAATAAAGGACTGCCCTTATAATTCTGGTATGCATGTGAATTTGGTTTAGAAGCTTCTTCAAAAAGTGTTTTTATTACTTCCGGGTGTGGCGGCAGGTCTGGACTGCCAATGCCCAGGTTGATTA
>JAYUZB010000015.1:0-38325 GCA_043752185.1 Chitinophagaceae bacterium | reverse complement strand
ACAGTGCAAAAACTGCAATTAATAATGAACCTATCTTTTTAAAATGCATCATATTTTATTTAATAAGAAAGCTGTTTTACCTACCACCAATATTAATTACGAACGGAACATCTTTTGGTGGCAAACAACTCCTGTCGTTACAAACCACGTAATTTATCGTTCCTTTTACCACAGTGGCAATTGCCGATCTTACTTTTATTTTCTGAACAAAATCAACTGCATTGATATAGTATTTTAATTCAGCCTTTACATTTTTGTCATAATATTTTTCGGGCTTACCCAATTCTTTAACAGTACCATCAAAACTTATCAAAGGATTTTTTGTGAAAGTAAATGTTGTGTTTGATTCCATCTCTCTGCCACTACCCTGGCCATATAAATGCCAGTTTGCATTAATGGATGCAGTAATATGCAACTCGTAAATTTTATCTCCGATTTTTTTTGCAGTGTAGTTCCAGATAACTGGATTATTGATCTGTGCATCTGCACAAGAAGCAGATAACAACAGAAACATCCCAACAACCATCTTTTTATGATAACTTTTAATCATCTGCAAATTTACGGGTTATTAAAGGTTAGATATATTGTAACAACCATCCATCACTAAAGTTGTAATTAATTTCAACCGGGTTACTAAAAAAAATCCCGACACATTATATCGGGAATATTATTAAGCGGTTCTATTATTTTCCACCAACATTAATGGTAAAGGGAACATCTCTTGGAGGCAGGCATTGCCTGTCGTTACATACCATGAAGTTTACGGTGCCTTTTACCACAGTGGCTATGGATGATTTAACTTTCACTTTTTGAACAAAATCAACCTTGTTGGCATAATATTTCAATACCGAGTTAAAATTCTTATTAAAAGATTTTTCCAACTTTCCAATCTCTTTCACTTTCCCATCAAACTTTATCAGCGGGTTGGGTGTAAATTTAAATGTGGTTGGCTCGGGGCCCTCCCCTGCATCCTGTGCATATAAATGCCAGTTACCGTTTATGGTTGCAGTAATGTGCAACTCGTAGGTTTTATCAGCAATTTTTTTGGCACTGTACGACCATAAAACCGGGTTATTAATTTGTGCATGTACAAATCCTGCAAAAAACAACATCAGCGTTGCTAAAACCATCTTCTTCAAGTATAATTTATTCATATGCAAACTTACGAAATTATAGCCTTCGGATTTGTCGGCTTAACGACTGTTTAACCCTTAAAATTGTTAATTTATCCCAAACAAATGATTAAAAACATTTTTGCCATCAACATTACCCAGTGCTGTGCTTACAGCTCTTTCGGGATGCGGCATCATACCAAAAACATTCCTTTCTTTATTGCAGATGCCGGCAATATTATGAATGGCACCGTTTGGATTGGCCGCTGCATTGATATTCCCTTTTTCATCGCAATACCGGTAAATTACCTGGCGGTGCATTTCCATAGATTCAAGCGTAGCATCGTTTGCAAAAAATCTTCCTTCGCCATGTGCAACCGGAATCTTGAGTGCTTCGCAGCTTACTGCGGCTGCTTCTTTAATAAAAACATTATTACACACAAATTGTTGCTGGCTGTTGCGGAGTAATACACCGGGTAATAATCCGCTTTCGCAAAGTATTTGAAACCCGTTACAAACACCGAGCACTTTGCCGCCTTTGTTTGCAAATTCAATAACGCTTTGCATCATGGGGCTAAAACGTGCAATGGCACCACAGCGCAGGTAATCGCCATAACTAAAACCGCCGGGCAGCACAATACAATCATCGGTGCTGAACATACCGAGGTCTTTATCTTTATGCCAAAGCTGAATTACTTCCTGCTGCAGGTCATTTTGCAGGGCTTCTATCATATCCCTGTCGCAATTGCTGCCGGGAAAAACTACTACGCCAAATTTCATGTATTAAAGTTGATGTTGGGCCTGCTCAATTTTGCAATGCAGTACAAGTGAGTGACACAACGATGATGACCAATGATATAAAGTCCGTCCCAAAAAAACTACGCAAATGTACAATTAGGATTTCAATTTTCAGACGAAGTAACTGATAACAATTACAAAAGCTACCATCAACCAGTGCAACACAGCAGGGAACCACCTTTTAGCCGGATATAAAAATGTAGCTGCAATAAAAGCCGATAGCGGCACGGCGCAAAGAATCCAGTATTCGAAACTATGCGTTGCATTTACAAAGGGCACAAAAACCGCCACCATCAGGTACAGGAAAGTGAGGTTCCAGGCTTTACGGGCCTGTATAAGTTGACGCCTGAAATTTTGCTGGATATAAAAAATACCAATGATGGCACTGATTAAAACAATTATAATGGCAGCATAAGCCCATTGCGATTGACTGAATACCGGATAAGTAACAGCAAAGCCTGGAAATTTGTAGCCTTGCCATTTATCGGTTAAAAAAACAATGGCCAGCAAAAAATAATAAGGTGTAATTATACCCAACAGGGCAATAAGCCACTCTGCTAATTTAAACGGCCTTGTAATAGCCAGGCCAAAAATAATTAACGCTGCAAATGCAATAGAGGGGAAGTAAAAAAAGGTAGCAATGCCTATGGCAATACCAATACTAAACAGGATTGTTTTTGGTTTTTGATTGCTGTTGAGGCTGCTCATTTTAGACCAAACCCAAATCAACAAACTGTTTATAAAAAGTGGTGATGAAAGCGTATTCCATTCCATAAACAGTGATGTAATGAGCAGGTAACTCATGCCCGTAAGGTAGTGTGGGCGCTGCATAATGCGCTGGTCGTTTACCAGTTTATTAAAATAAACAGCCTGCGAAAACAATAAGATAAATGTAATGATAGGATAAATTGATGGCAGGTAAGCAGCCACAGGCTGTAACGATTTTAAGAATGCCTTATACAAAAAAACATCAATCTGCTGCGGTTGCGGAATCTTTGGATACAGGAACATAGGAAGCTTAAGCAACAGCCCATACAATAGCAGCAAAAAATTGTTGTAGGAGTTATTGGCTTTAAAAGTTCCGGTCACCGGTAAATTACTTGAGGTTGAATAGTTAATTACTGTGGTAAAATTGCACAATTATTATTACTTGAAGAAAACTGTTTGTAACTGCACACAGGTGCTGATCATTATTAAAAATCTACTTTTGCAAAACAAATATTATTGCGGTATGCACAGGGAATAATCAATTGCCTGGCACCCACCTGTTTACTCAGGCTTGGCATAAACTCGTAGCCTTTTTGAGGGCTTTTTAAAGTAGGGTATCTTGTAATTGTACCATCGGCAGCAATGGCCTGGTCAGAAATTATCTGATACTTTCTGTCGCTATTGAATAAAAAGTGTATCTCGTTTCCTGAAGTAAGGGTGGAAAAGGACATGAAATTTTCTTCCTCATCATCAAACTGGCTTTTGTGCAACACTTTACTCCATAGTAACTGGCCGGTTTTACTAACACTTAAAACAAGGATGTTTTCGTAATAATAACGTGTACTTTGAATATTACTGCCTAATGGCCGGTAATAACCGGTATATGGATTGTAATAATAATTGCCTGGCGAAATTGAGTAGGGATTATAAAGATAATCGTAGCGGTTAAAACTATTGTTATTATTGCCACGGGTATCGGCTGAGTAATCTTCTGCAGCAAGTATAAAGCCGCCATCGCCTTTTACCACAATCTGGCGTATGAAGAAGTTATCCAAAGCAAAGCGCAACATGCCGCCCGACTTTGCTTCGTACCGAAGCGAATCATATATTTCTGTAAATTGCGATACAAAGGGCTTATCACCGGCTTTATCCCAAACATAAGTAAACAAACCTTCAATACTGCCCCGGTTTTTTTTGTAATAAAAAGTATTGATGAGGTAGCGGTTATTGCGATTGTCTATTTTGAGTTTAACCTCGTCGATATATTTTTCGTTCAGGTCAATCTCCCGGCTCGAAAATGTATCCAGCTGTGGTGATTTGATGAACAGGCTTAAAGCATTGTTATTATCCCGGTTGCCCGATTGTTTGGCGTAGGTAAAAACAAAACTGCCATCGTTACCAACTAAAAAATTATCATAACTCTCTCTTCGTTCGTTATAATCAGCCAGCATCCTGTTCTTGCTAATGAGTTTCATGTCATTATCATAAAGCAGGCTTTGCATATTGAATTTCTGATAGCGGGTTTGTATCTTAAAAATTACAATCTTCTTTCTGTCTTCACTGTAAATGGTGGTGTATATTTTATTATCGGACATGACCGGAATACGGGTCGTATCAATCTCAACCGGTTCACTCATTTTTTGTGCATTGGCATTCATTTTTACAGCCATGCAGTGCAGAATAGTTCCTTTCTGATATTGATAGATCATAAAAAAATAATCGGGATAGGCAATAAAGTCTATGTTGAAAGTTCGGTCGGGAACAAAATCGAGCTTGACAGTTTCCAGGGTATTCATTTCCTTATCAAAAATGCTGATTTTATGATTTGAACGGATATTTTTATACACCAGTATATTGCTGTTCATTTTTCCGATGATCTCAAAATTCATATCACGGGTATCTTCCCGGTCAAAATCAGAAACAGCTACTGATTGTGCAAAAAGGAAAACAGGTAAATTAAATAGCAGTATAAAAAGGGTTTGATATATACGTTTCATGCAGGCAAATCTTTATGTTTAAAATTACGATTTAATAGTGAATGACTGTACATTACATTGAACAAGATGAGCTGAATTTTGTTTTTACATAACATAATTTAACTTTTGATATGAAGCAAACGGTATTAATAACTGGCGGCACCGGATTGGTTGGCAAAGCACTTACCAATGCACTGGTTAAGAAAGGGTATAAAGTAATTATTTTAACCCGTAACGCCGGTGGTAAGCTACAGCATGAGGATGTACAATTTGCAGCATGGAATGTAAGCAAACAGCAAATTGATATTGCTGCCCTGCAGGCTGCAGATTACATTATACACCTGGCAGGTGCTGGCGTAGTAGAAAAAAAATGGACAGCTGCCTATAAAAAAGAAATACAGGATAGCCGTACAGAAAGCAGCAGATTACTTATTGATGCTTTAAAAATTAATGACAACAAAGTTAAAGCCATAATTAGCGCCAGTGCCATTGGCTGGTATGGTGCAGATACCGAGCCGGTTAAACCTTTTACAGAAGATGATGCAGCAGATGTTAGTTTTTTAGGTACCACCTGCAAGCTTTGGGAGCAAAGTATTGAACCGGTTGAAGCTTTGGGAAAGCGATTGGTAAAATTAAGAATAGGCATTGTGCTCAGCAATAACGGAGGCGCATTGGTTGAATTTAAAAAACCGATAAAATTTGGTATTGCTTCAATTCTTGGAACCGGAAAGCAAGTTGTAAGCTGGGTACATATTGATGACCTGTGCAACCTGTTTATTGCAGGTATAGAAAATGAAAATTTATCCGGCAGTTATAACGCAGTAGCGCCAAATCCTGTGAGCAATAAAACGCTTACCATATCATTGGCAAAAGCCATGAAAGGGAAATTTTACATTCCCATGCATGTGCCGGCATTTGTTTTAAAAATAATGATGGGGCAAAGAAGTATAGAAGTTTTAAAAAGCACCACAGTGAGTTGTAAAAAAATACTGGATACAGGCTTTGAATTTACATTTAAAACTATAGAAGCTGCATTGGAAGATCTGTCAGCGGTTACAAATCGGCATTAATAAATTTGCGGCGGCTCCAAATATAAAAGAGAATAAGATAAGCCATTGCCAATGCAAATACCAACCAGGTATAATCCGAAGGCATGATTGCCTTGCTCATGGTTTTTATCGGATTATCAGGAAATTCCAATAAAGCATCTGCCGCATTTATAGGCAGGAAATCGCCTATATTGCCTAAATCTGTACCATTCTCCCGTTTTAATTTCATACTCAACACGTTCAGCAACTGCGAAACAATGTTTTCAGTACCCAGGTATATAAAAAATATGCCGATGGCAAAACCGGTACGCTTTACCAACACAGAAAATAAAATGGCAATTAGGTTATACGATAATGCTTTTAGGAAAAAATAGCCAACAAACAATATTCCATTCAATGAGAATGAAGTACCCGATCCCCAGCCAAAAATAAGTGCCGAAATGATAACAAGCAGCGTTGCCACAATTGCAAAAATTAACGCCATCATAATTTTTACACTGATGAACTGTTGCCTGCTTAAGCCATCAATGATATTTTGCCTGTGGGTTTTAAAGGTATATTCATTTGTAAAAAGCATAAGCAGCAGCAGTGCCGGTAAAAGTAAAATAAACCCGGTTGCATAGCTTGTAGATTGCCAGGTGTTCTCAAAATCGTAAGGCGAAAAAGATACAAGGCCTGCGCCGGGCACATTTTTAACTATATTTTTATTTACAAGAAAAACGATATAGTTAAGTGCAAACACGCCAACGACGAAAAACAGTGTCATCACTATAAAAGCGGTATAGTTTTTTATTTTAAGCCATTCTATTTTTAAAAGATTAATCATTGTACTGAATATAATTATTAAGAATTTTATTTATCGCTTTGCCTGCCGGTAATTTCCAGGAACCTGGTCTCCAGCGATTTTCGTTTTACATTTAATTTGTTCAGCACAATCCCTTTTTCAAAACAAAAATTATTTACTGATTCGCCGGTAATGTTTTCGGTACAAACCAAATGTAATTCACTTTCAACTTCTGTTACAGATTCCACTCCATCCAGTTGCTGAATGATATTTTTCAAAACCATATTGTCAGCTGAACTGATGTCTATCAAAACCTTCACCGCGGTATTCTCAGCGCTGGTATCCATCAATGCTGCCACAGAACTTACCGTTTTTAAAACCCCTTTTTGAATAATAGCAACATGGGTACAAACCTTCTCCACTTCATCCAGGATATGACTTGCCATAATGATCGTCTTGCCTCCTTTATATAACTGCCTGATCAATTCCCTGATCTCTGCAATACCGGCAGGATCAAGCCCGTTGGTTGGTTCATCAAAAACCAAAATTTCAGGATCGCCCAGTAAAGCTGCTGCAATGGCAAGCCTTTGTTTCATACCCAATGAATAGGTGCTGAATTTAGAATCTTTTCTTTCATAAAGATTTACGATTCTTAATACCTTTTCAATATCCCCTTCACCCCTGCCTTTAATTCTGGCTGCTATCACCAGATTTTTTTCTGCACTCAGGTAATGATAAAAATTAGGTGTTTCCAGCAGCGTTCCAATCTTTTTTCTTAAATCATTTGGTGCAAGGCCGTCGCCATCCCAGGTAAAAGAACCGCCTGATGATTTTATTACATCCATAATAATACCAAGGAGGGTTGTTTTACCACTGCCGTTTGGCCCTAAAATACCAAACACCGTTTTGGGCGGCACTTCAAAACTCACATTGTCGAGCGCCCTTATTTTTCCGTAATTTTTTGTAAGATTATTGATGCTGAGTATTGCCATAGATCAAAATATAAATTGCAATGAAGATAATTGAATTTTATTAATCCTGTTAAGGCAAATGTTTTTCGTGCCATACAGATGAAAATGCACCGATGATGGCCATGCCATTTTTATTATAATCCAGATCTTCCAGGTGCAGATCATCAATATCTTTTTGTAAAACTTTGCGGGTGAAAGGATTTAAAGTACCTCCTTTTTCGCCGGCAGCAACTTCGGGATAATATTGAAAATGTGGATCTACCAAAGTGCCACGAGGATACATGATACCCGGTGTTCCTCCACCTCTAATATCCAGGTTGTGTGGGTGATCCAGTCCAATAGTATGGCCAAATTCATGCGCTGCAGTTGTAGAATTATCAAGTATGTTTTGCAATTTAAAATAACCAGTGTTGGAATTTAGTCCATCAACAAATGAAATATCACCAGTGGTAAATTCTTCAATGCGGAAATAATTATTGCGGGGATTGGTATTTTCAAATACGGTTTCAGGAGTAATTGCATTATCAAGTTTTCCGGTAATGCTAAACTTAACGTTGTATATTTTTTTAGAAAACCAGCCATCACGAATGGCTACTTTCCCTTCAGCATCATTCCAGAATTTTTCAATGTCCTTTGCGATTTGCACTGCCAGGCCTTCATTGGCTGCATCGCCGTAAATATTTATTACGGCATGAATGAGGAGTAGATTATAGGCTGGGTGTAGTTCGACTTCGCCCATTTTAATTTATTGTTGATTCGCTCAAATTAATTCCTCAACGGCTTACCGGTTTTTAAGATCGATTGAATTCTCTCCAATGTTTTCTTCTCCCCTGTTAAACTCAAAAACGCTTCTCTTTCCAGATCCAGCAAATATTGTTCACTTACCAAAGTTGGTTCACTCAAATCGCCGCCGCACATAACATAAGCCAGTTTTTTCCCAACGGTTACATCATGATCGGTTGCATAATTACCACGCCACATGCCATTGATACCGGCATGCATAGCACCCAGCATGGAGCGGCCAAGCACTTTAATATCGGTACGTTGCACAGGCATTACATAACCATCATCATACAATTCTATCACGGCCTGTTTTGCTTCTGCAATTCTGCGGCCCTGGTTAATGCTTACTATATCCTGTCCGTGCCTGTAAATGCCCAGGTCAAATGCTTCGTAAGCCGATGTGGCAACTTTTGCAGTAGCAATAGTTAAAAAACGGTTTTGTAAAGGAATGGTTTCGGGTTCACCGGCATGTACTTCATCCGACGCTCTTAAAACAAATTCTTTGGTACCACCACCACCAGGAATTACGCCAATCCCAACTTCTACCAAACCGGTATATGTTTCTGCAGCAGGAATCACTCTGTCGGCATGTAAACTCATTTCGCAACCACCACCTAAAGCCAAACCATGCGGCGCCAGCACAACAGGAATGCCTGAATATCTAACCCTCATCATAGTATTTTGGAATTGCCTGATGGCCATATCAATCTCATCATAATCCTGTTCAATGGCCATCATAAATATCATGGCTACATTTGCACCGGCGCTGAAGTTGGGCCCATCATTGGCAATAACCAATCCTTTGTATTTATCTTCTGCCAACCCAATGGAGCGTTGAATACCTTCCAACACTTCGCCGCCAATGCTTCCCATTTTGGTGTACCATTCTAATCCTAAAACATCATTACCCAAATGATAAGTACGACAAGCAGAATTTTTCCAAACGGTTTCGTTCTCAAAATTCTTCATTACAATAAATGCTTCGGCACCCGGCATTGTTTTATAAGATTTACTGCTTACATCATAACATAGCCGTTTTCCGTTTTCTACTTTATAAAAAGATGTTGCACCACTTGCGATCATTTCATCAACCCATGCCGCAACCTTATACCCAGCGGCTTTCATAGCTTCGGTTGTTTTCGCTACGCCCAAAACATCCCAGCTTTCAAAAGCACCAATTTCCCAGCCAAAGCCGGCCATCATGCCATCATCAACACGGTACAATTCATCGCTAATTTCAGGAATTCGATGAGAAATATAAGAGAAGAGATTGTAGTGAAACTGGCGGTAAAACTCTCCGGCCTTATCAGTACCTGCACAAAGTGCTTTTATTCTTGTTTTTAAATCTTCAATTGGTTTGGCTGTTTCTAAAGTTGCAAATTTTGGTTTTTGCCTGGCTGCATATTCCATCGTTTGCAAATTCAACGTAAGAATTTCTTTTTCTCCTTCGGCAGATTTTGTTTTCTTAAAAAAGCCCTGTCCGGTCTTATCGCCCAGCCAGTTATTCTCAACCATTTTATTTAACCAGGTTGGAATATTGAATATTTCTTTTGCTTCATCATCCGGGCAATTATCTGCAACACCTTTTGCAACTTTCACCAACGTATCAATTCCCACTACATCAGCAGTACGGAATGTTGCAGACTTTGGCCTGCCAACAACAGGGCCTGTCAGCGCATCAATCTCATCAATATTCAACTGCAGTTTTTCCATGGCATTCATAATGGCCATCATACCAAAAACGCCAACACGGTTGGCTATAAATGCAGGCGTGTCTTTACACAGTACAGTTGTTTTACCTAAAGTAAGGTCACCATAATGCATTAAAAAATCCACCACTTCCGGATCGGTATGCGGTGTTGGAATAATTTCCAGCAAACGCAAATACCTTGGTGGATTAAAAAAGTGTGTACCGCAAAAATGTTTTTTAAAATCGTCGCTCCTACCTTCCGTCATCATGTGTATAGGAATGCCCGAAGTGTTTGATGTGATCAAAGTGCCGGGTTTGCGGTATTTTTCAACGTCGGTAAAAATCAGTTGTTTAATATCAAGTCTTTCTACCACCACTTCAATCACCCAGTCGCAATCGGCAATATCTTTCATATTGTCTGTGAAGTTGCCCGTAGTAATTTTCTTTATAACATCCTTATTATAAACCGGCGAAGGATTCGATTTTATGGCCGCAGTAAGTGCGTCATTTACTATTTTATTTTTTTCGGCAGGCTTGGCATCAGCTGCTAAATCCTTTGGTTGCATATCCAGCAGCAGTACTTTCAATCCCACACCTGCAAAATGACAGGCAATGCGGCTGCCCATTACACCGCTACCTAAAACGGCTACTTTTTTTATTATTCTTTTTGACATGGTTAAAATTAGTTAGTTAAACAACTATTTGATAATTCGAAATTAAGGCATTTGTATTTAAGCGGAAAATAAAAACCAAAAGCCTTTACTGCTATGGTTTTAATACTATAAAAATTGATTGATCAGCATTTATCTTCCGCTTGAAAAGAAAGTTTACAAGGCTGAAGAGTGAGTTATCTGTCCAGGTCAAAACCGGATATTGAGGAAAGTAATGATTGAGAAAACTGTATTGAAAATAATAACCCGACAAGGCGTTTATCTTTGATTTGCTAATGGCTGATGAGATACTATCGACCCATACATTCATTTCTTCTTTATTTATATTATATGGATTAAAAAAAGGAACATAGTAAGAAGTAAAAAAATTGCTGTCGCTGAATGCTGTTAAAAGATCGGCCCTGCCAGACTCAACCAGTAATTTATTTTGCAGTTGATATTTATTGCGAAGTTCTAATAATGATTGTAAAACAGATTGAGCATTTGAATCTCCCAGATTTTTTATATCCAGCCAGATACTGGCCTGCAATTTTTTTTGCTGATACAACTGCAATAAATCTTCCAGGCCATAATTAATATTTTTATCTGGGTCGTGATGAACATCAAAAGATCTTGCCCCTGTATCAAAATAAACATCACATTCAAAACCTACATTTTCCATATTAAGTTCGTTCATCTGCTCTTTGGTATTAACGGCTTTCTTCCAGTTTTTATTTTTATTTATCAGGATGCTTTTGCTTTGTGGCTGCAATGCGTCCTTTTTAACTTCCGCAAATTCCTTTGGAAATAAAACCCTGGCCTGCCCCTTATGCTGCAGCACATCAACCAACAGGTACAGCCCCATGATAAAAGCCATTAGCTTATATTTGTTTTGTGCAATCCACTTCAGCATGTATAGTAGCGGTTTTATGAAATTTAAACACTTATCCCTTTCAGGTAAGGCCGTTTGGCAAAATAACAAACCTTTTATCTGGTTCCTGTTGAGCTTATTATTACTTCATTCGGTTTTAAAAATAATATTTTATCAGTACAACCAACCATTATTATTTACAGGACCAGACACAAACATTGCATGGCAGGAAAAACTACAACTGGTAAAATGGTCGCTGGCAGAAGATATGCTTACATTACTGGGCATCAATTCTTTTTTATTATTAGTACTGACAATAACCAGATTCCTAACAGAAAAAATTTCGGCATGGCTTGATAGTGCTTTATCATGGATTATTATCCCCTTTTTTTCATTGGTAAACAGTTTTGCTCTGATACTTAACCTGGGCGATATTTTTTATTTCCGGTTTCATTTTCAGCGTGCAAATGCAGACCTGCTTTATGTGCTTGATCATCCCTGGAACCTACTGATGCAGCAGCATTTTTTTATCATCCTTATTTTTTTTCTAACACTTGCTGCAATCATTTACCTTATGTTGTGGATGCATATAAAATTATACCGTTCTTTTATAAGAGGGAATAATGGCAGGTTAATTACCCTGCTACTTTTTATAGGATTAGGGCTATCCTTATTTTTTAAACATGCTCTTACCAGGTTCCTCGTTCCCACATACCCAATGATTGAATTGCAAAGCAAACAATTACCCTTTGTTCAAAATTCTTTCCACACATTTTTATATTCTTATTTCAGAAAAGGAGAAGCCCCCCTGTGGAAAAATTACATGAGCGATGCTGAAACGGATTCTTTAATGCCTATCAGAAAAAAACTCAACATTCGCAATTCTGAAAGTAGCAAAAAAAATATAGTACTTTTTATTATGGAGAGTGTTCCTTATGATTTTTTTGATTCATCGGGTGCTTATAAAGTCAGCATGCCCTTCTTTGATTCGCTGCTGCAAAAAAGTACATTTTTCAACAATGCATTTTGTTTTGCCCATGAGAGTAACAAAGGTATAACAGCAATACTGACAGGCATTCCAACCTTATCTGATATTCCCCTTTATCATTCGCCCTATATTAATATGCCCATTACACCCATTGGAACTGCATTAAAAAAACTAAACTACCAATCGATGTTTTGCATAGGCGATGAGTATGATAATTTTGGATTTGCCAAATGCATGAACTGGCTTGGTATTGAAAATTATTACAGCAAGGAAGATATACCCGGTTACAAAAATTTACCGGCGCATACCATGGGGTTACAGGATGAACAGGTACTTGGCTTTTTTAAACAAAAAATAGATGAGCGGCAAAAACCTTTTTTGGCAATTCAGTACAATATCTCCACACACTACCCTTACGATATTCCTGAAAGTTTTGCAAAAAAATCGCCTGTAGATTATACTGCACCCATGAAAGCAATGCAATATTATGATTACAGTTTGCAGCAATTTTTTAATGCCGCAAAAAATGAACCCTGGTTTGCAAATACCACTTTTATTTTTTGTTCAGATCATTGGTTATTTCCGCAGGGAAAACTGGGGCCTTATACAGTTGTTTCAGAAAACCGTATTCCAATAATTATTTTTGATCCAGCTGATACTAAAAAGAAAACCGTTAACCGATTAGTAAGCCAGTTTGATGTACATGCTACCATATTAGCAGCAGCAGGTTACCCGGACAGTATTATTTCTTATGGAAATAATTTATTAGACAGCACTGCAATCAGCCATTTTGTTTTTTCAAAATCGGGCAGTACAAGTTACCAGGTTATGGACAGTAAATATGTTTTGGGGTTCAACACAATCAGCAACAAGGCTGAATATCTGTATGATTATAAAAAAGATATTCTTTTAAACAAAAATCTTGTCGCAGATAAAAATGCTTCTCCCATATTAAGTGGTTTACTGATAAGGATCAAAGCTTTTCTTCAAAAAACAAGTTCGCATTATAACAGCACTCCTGTTAAATAAAGAAGGCTCAGTAAATGAGCCTTCTTTATTAATAACTTTTAATCGGATGATTTTTAATCTTCAAAAAACTCCATTAAACTGCTATTTACATATCCCCATTTACCTTCTGCAGTTTTAACCATAACATAATTCCCACCTGGCAATGTTTTAACATCGGCATACCTTGGCAAAAGAACAGCTTGATTTAAGAAATAAAAACCTTTGTATATATTACTTGCAGTTAAGATAAAACCGCCGGCAGCATCATACACAATATCTGAGTAGATGGTTTCTACTACATTCTGATATTTGGTATTCTTTAGTCCGGTTTGTCCGTCTTTAGTAAAAATAAAATAACTACTTCCATCAGCTGCCTTTACATATTCAAGCCTCGAATTTTCTACAGCCAGATAAGGAGAACCGGTGCCAAACAATATCCCTTTTAAACCTGCTTTTTCTACTTTCAGGTAAACCATAGCGCCGATATTCATCTTTTCAATCTTCGAATATTCAAAAGGCACAATCACATCAAATTTATTATTGATTACACCATAATTGTTATTTCTGGTTGCGATGTAATATGTCTCATCTGCGCCGGCAATAATTTTATAGTCGCCGGTTATTTTATCAAACAGGTCGCTTTTTTGAATGGTGCTGTAATTAGATACAATGATAACTGAATCGGGTTTATTGGTTTCCGGAATACTGGTTTCACTTATTGCCGGGCATTTGGCCAATTTAACACCCTTTGTATCTATGCATATCTCATAACCATTTGCCAGGGGCGCTGCGCCTGCAAAGAGTACAGTTTTTTGCACAGCGGGTGCCTTATCCTTTGGGTTTGGTTTTGTATCCGATCCGTAAAAACCAATACGAAAACGTTTGGCAGAAAAAAACTTAAATGGAATAACTACTTTTCCTTCTTTATTGATATAACCGTATTTGCCTCCCTTTTTTACAACGGCATAGCCTTCGTAAAATAAATTTGCTTCTTCGTACTCAGGTTTAATAAATATACTTTTATCAGATGTTGAATACCCCCACAAATCTCCCTGGCGATATGGAATTATGGTCATATCAGGTTCCTGTGCAAATACAGGTAGTGTACAGGCAAGAAACAGAGCGAGTATTAAATTTTTGCTGTTCATATTATCAGTTTTAAATTTTTTGTAGACAAAAATAGGTCCAAACAGGTGAATATGGCTAAACCGGTTTTCAATTAACCAACGTTTAAGTAAAAAAGGTGTGAATTATGTAACTTTAGTATTGCATTTTTATAACCGGATTTTTTAGGTTCAACTAACCCCACTTCCAGTATCAATCAATGTGTCGGGATTTACAAAGTGCAGTTTGCCTGCTTTATCTTCTGCCATAAGAATCATACCCTGGCTTTCAATGCCACGCATTTTACGAGGGGCAAGGTTAGCAACAACTACCACCTGTTTGCCAATAATATCTTCGGCATTAAAATGCAAAGCAATACCACTTACTATAGTTCTGGTTTCAAAACCAAGATCAACAGAAAGTTTTAAAAGCTTATCTGCTTTCTCTACTTTTTCGGCAGTAAGAATAGTTCCTACTTTCAAATCAATCTTTGCGAAATCATCGAAAACGATTTCGGATTTTAGATTTACAATTTCAGATTCACCATTTTCAGTTTCAGATTTTTTCTCTTCCATTTTTGCAGCGTGTTTAATTTTTTCACTTTTAATTTTTAATTTCTCTACCTGCTCCTTTACTTCTTCATCTTCAATTTTACGGAATAACAATTCAGGTGCCCGTAAAGAATAACCTACGCTTAGCAATTTAGGTTTACCTGCATTTTCCCATTCAAGCATTTTGTCAACCACTTTCAGCATGTAGCACATTTTTTTTGCTGCGTTAGGAAGAAAAGGATTGATGAACACAGCAAGATTGGCTGTTAGCTGCAAACAAATATGTAAGGAGTTATCTATTAATTTTTGATTCCCCGGATTTGTTTCCAAAGTCTTAGCAACAATCCACGGTTCTTTATCCTGCATGTATTTATTTCCTTTCCTGGCAAGGTCAATCACTTCATACAAGGCATCTCTGAACTTATATCCTTCAACACAATTTTCAATTTTTACTTTTGCATTTTGAATTTCTTCAAACATTTTTTTATCCGCATCATCTAAAATATCTGCATGCAGTGGCGGTACTTTACCATTGCATAATTTATGCATGAGCACAAATGCCCTGTTCACAAAATTGCCGAAGATAGCCACCAGTTCGCTGTTCACTGCATCCTGAAAACCCTTCCAGGTAAATTCGCTGTCTTTTGTTTCAGGTGCAATCTGCGTGAGGTAGTAACGCAAGGCATCTACCATTTGCTCTCCACCATTTTCTTTTTTTACAAAGTCATTAATATAATCATCCATCTCTATACTCCATCCACGGCTGGTACTCATCTTATCTCCTTCAAGGTTCATGAATTCGTTGCTGGGTACATTATCGGGTAAAATATTTCCATGCAATCTCAGCATCACCGGAAAAATAATAGCATGAAAAACAATATTATCCTTGCCAATAAAATGAACAAGTTTGGTGTCCTTGTCTTCCCAATAAGGTTTCCAGTCTTTATTATTATCAAGCGCCCATTGTTTGGTGGCGCTGATGTAACCTATCGGCGCATCAAACCATACATACAATACTTTACCTTCTCCACCCTTCACATCAGCAGGTAATGGAACGCCCCAATCCAAATCACGGGTTACAGCCCTTGGTTGTAAACCCAGGTCCATCCAGCTTTTGCATTGGCCAAGTACATTTATTTTCCAATCATGTTTATGTTCGGTTAATATCCACTCTCTTAAAAATGCTTCATGTTTATCTAAAGGCAAAAACCAATGTGTGGTTAATTTTCTTGTGGGCGCATTGCCACTTAAAGTACTGCGTGGGTTTATCAACTGATCAGGACTCAGCGACGTACCGCATTTTTCACACTGATCGCCATAGGCATTTTCATTTGCACAAACCGGGCAGGTGCCAATGATGTAACGATCGGCTAAAAATGTTTTTGCTTCTTCATCATAATACTGTTCGGTTTCTTTTTGCTGCAGATCTCCTTTGTTGTTGAGGGCAGTAAAAAATTCCTGCGCCGTTTCATGGTGTAGCGGCGAAGATGTGCGATGATAGATATCGAAAGAAATACCCAGATCGGCCATATTACTTTTAAGCATGGCGTGGTATTTATCTACTATCGCACGGGGCGTAGTATTTTCCTTCATGGCCTGTATGGTAATAGCAGCACCATGTTCGTCGCTGCCGCATACATACACTACATCTTCTTTTTTTGCACGCAGGTAACGTGTATAAATATCGGCCGGCAAATATGCACCGGCCAGATGGCCAATATGCTTGGGCCCGTTTGCATAAGGCAGGGCCGATGTAATTAAATATCTTTTAGGTTGTTTCATTGCGGTGCAAAAATACCTAATCAGCAGTCAATACCGAAATTTGAGTAAATTGAGGTTATGAAATGAGCCATAGAAAAGTGTTGAAACGAACAGGAAGTTGCTTATTGGCGAATTCCATGTGGCCAAAATCAATAATAATAACACATGAAACGCAAACATTTTCTTTCATCTTTCATTCCCCTGGCTGCTACATTGAGTGCAGTAGCCAGCGGCAAAACCAGCCTTGACGGCGATTCTCCTGCAATTAAGCCGCCTTATTTAAAACCCGGCGATACGGTTGGCATTTGCTGCCCGGCAGGTTTTATTACAACAGAAGACATTCAACCTGCTTTGCTGAAATTAAAAGAATGGGGCTTTACTGCCCGGATTGGTGAAACCATTGGCAAAAAAGATTTTGGTTATGGTGGTACTGATGATGAACGTTTAAAAGACCTGCAGCAAATGTTGGATGATAAAACCATTAAGGCAATTCTTTTTGCAAGGGGTGGTTATGGCGGTGTAAGAATAATTGACCGGCTGAATTTTAAAAAATTTGACCGTGACCCGAAATGGATCATCGGTTTTAGTGATGCTACTATTTTTCATTCGCACATTAATGAAAAATACCGGGTAGCAACCATTCATTCAAAAATGTGCAACAGTTTTCCAAGCGACTGGGCCAATGCAGAACCTGCACAAAAAGAAACCATCGAATCGATAAACAAATGTTTGACAGGCGAACGGATGAAATATCTTTTTACACCCAACGAAAAAAATAAAACCGGAATTGCCGTTGGTGAGCTTGTAGGCGGTAATTTAAAAACGCTGGAATCGCTGGCAGGCAGTGCATCTGACATACACACAAAGGATAAAATTTTATTTGTAGAAGATACCGGAGAGTACCTGTACAGCATTGACCGCATGTTCTGGAATTTAAAACGAAGCGGCAAACTTGATAAACTGAAAGGCCTGATTGTGGGTGGTTTTAAAATTAAAGTGGATACACCCGGCGAAGAATTTGGTAAAACCGTTGAAGATATTGTACTTGAAAAAGTAGCTGAATATAAATACCCAGTTTGCTTTGATTTTCCGGTGGGGCACCAGAAAAATAATTTTGCTTTAAAGTGTGGCGCATTACACACTTTGGGCGTACATTTAAACGAATGTAGATTAACAGAAGTATAATTATGAGGACACCTCCTTACTTAAAAAAAGGCGACACCATTGGCATTACCTGCCCCGCCGGTTATATGGATGCTGCAAAAGCACAAACCTGCATTAACACTTTACAAAGCTGGGGTTTTGATGTGATGGTTGGCAAAACGCTGGGCAGTAAAAGCAAAACTTATTTTAGTGGTACTGATGAAGAAAGAACAAATGAACTGCAGGCCATGCTGGATGATGAAAATATAGATGCTATTCTTTTTGGCCGTGGTGGTTATGGTATGGGGCGTATTATTGACCGGTTGGATTTTACAAAATTTAAAAAGAAACCCAAATGGGTTATTGGCTTTAGCGATATAACTATTTTACACGCCCACCTGTACACCAAAATAAAAGTGGCATCGCTGCATGCGCCTATGGCAGCTGCTTTTAACGAAGGCGAAAATGAATTTATACAATCGCTGCACAAAGCCATGCTTGGTAAAAAAGCAAAGTACAGTTGTGCTGCCCATGCTTTTAATAAACCCGGAAGCGCCACAGCCGAACTGGTTGGCGGCAACCTTTGTTTACTGGCGCATATCATTGGCTCGCCATCAGACATCAACACAAAAAACAAAATACTTTTTTTAGAAGATATTGGCGAACAGATTTATAATACCGATCGTTTACTGTACCAGTTAAAGCGCAGCGGTAAGCTGGCAAACCTGGCCGGACTTATTGTTGGTGGCTTTACCGATACAAAAGATACCGACCGCCCTTTTGGAAAAACGGTGTATGAAGTGATACAGGAAATTACTGCTGAATATAACTACCCGGTTGCTTATGGTTTTCCGGTAAGCCATGGCAAAGAAAACTATGCTTTAAAAGTTGGAGTAAACTACACACTTAAAATTACTAAAGCCAAAACACAGTTATCGGAGGTTTAATAAACTGTCGAGTTTTTGTTTAAACAAATCAAAATCATTCAGGTTGTGATGCGTGCCTTTTTCTATCGTTATAAATTCATCGGTGGGTTTTAATATCTTTTTCAATCTGGCTGCATTACGGTAAGGTATCACGCCATCATTGGTACCATGAAAAATGGTGATGGGATAATTTACATCACTCAAAAATTCATTGGTGGGTATTTTATAGGTAATCATTTTACTGTTTGGGTAAATGGGTGCATAACAACTAAAGAGCGATGGAATACTGTAATACGGTGTTTCCAACATCAACCTTTTATTATTTGATCGAGATGCTGTGTATGCTGCAATGCCAGTACCCAGTGATTTGCCGTAAATGATAATGCTGTCTTTACCATATTTTGCTGCAGCCATTTTTTGTATTTGCAATGCCTGCTCATACATTTTCTTTTCGGTACGTTTGCCGGTAGTTTTTCCAAAACCAGGGTAATCTCCCATCCACACTTCGTAACCATGTTTGGTAAAGTTGTTGGCAAATTTTGCATAGCGTTCAATATTTTCCATGTTGCCATGAAAATAAACGACCACTCCCCTTCTTACAGAATCTGCCGGAAAAAATTTGATCATGTTTACCGTATCCGTTTCGTTCATGGGGATATTCACTTCTTCAAAAGGAATCGTGAAGTGATATACGTAAGCATTTGATAATTTCTCCGGGTGAAACAAAAACTTCTCCTGCAGGTAATATAAAGCAATACCGATAACGCTGTAGATGATGATGATAATTTTAAGCCAGCGAAAGATTATTTTACGGTTCATAAAAGCAAAGTTATGTGTTTGGAAGTTTAGGGTTTAGAGGTTTAGAAGTTTAGCGTGTTAGAAAACATTTCTGTGCTTCCGTGCCTCTGTGGCAAAAGCCTTGTTGCGAAGCAACAACAATATCATCAAGGCGATAAAATATCCCTTACAAAATTATGATACTCGGGAAAAGATGGCAGGTTATTATGCCCGCCGCCGGGAATGCGTATGAGCGTTATTTTACGGGGATTAAGCGCCTGTAATTTTTCGCTATTGCTGATGGGCAGCAGCCAATCTTTGGTGCCGTGCAAAATATAGGTGTGGCAATTTACTTTGGTTATCCATTTATCGGTACGCATGTGAAAGCGCAGTACAAAACGCACCGGCAGCATAGGTAAAAATCGTTCTACTGCTTTTTTAAAACTAAAATAAGGTGCATCTAAAATTAAATAGCGTGGTTTATTATCGCTGGCCAGTTTAGCAGCAAAGCCACTGCCCATGCTGCGGCCATAAACCAGAATATGGTTCTCGTTGTATTTTGCTGCCAGCGTTTCGTATACAAACTGCATATCGTTCAGCATATCTTTTTCGTTTCGCTTGCCGGTACTTTTGCCAAAGCCCCTGTAATCTACCAGCACTACATCATATTTATACCTGTAAAAATCAACGGCATATTTTGCCCAGCCTTTAATACTGCGGCTGTTGCCATGAAAATACAAAACCAGCCCCAATGGTTTGTCTACAGTAAAATGTAAACCATTAATGCGTACGCCCGGCTCCACATCAAAAAACAATTCTTCAAAAGGCACATTGTATTTGTATACAAAGTCCTGCTTTAATTTTTCGGGCTTAAAAATAAATTTCTCCTGCAAAAAATATACAATAATGGAAACTGCTGCAAGGCCAAGGATGATATAGAGAGCGATTTGTAACAAGTGTCAGTTAGAAGTTATTAGTCAGGAGTTAGGAGTTTAGCACCCTGTTAAATTAAGCATTCTGTGGCAAACTCCTGACTAATAACTCTCAACTCCGAACTCTTTCCGCCATGCTTCGGTACCGCCAATAAGATTGATAAGGTTTGTAAACGGAAATTTTTCCTGCAGCCGCTGAATAGCTATCTGGCTGCGTATGCCTTTGCGGCAATAGATGATGACTGGTTTGTTTGTTGCAATTGAATCAATATGCTGGCAAATTTCATTTAAAGGAATTAATTGACCGCCGATGTTGAATTCTTCGTGTTCGTAAGGTTCACGTACATCTATCAGCTGAAAATCTTCAGCGTTATCAATTTTTTGCCTTAGTGATATGGCGGAGATAGAATTCAAGAGATTCTTAAGTTTAAGCATTTTTGAACAACATAGACAGATAGGAACATAGATTATCACATAGATAAACTATGTGTGTATTTCTATGTAGCTATGTTTCTACTGTGGTTCAAAACTGTACTATGTATAAGTGATAAATGGTCTGTAATGTTGCCTATTGGTATACAGTACAAGTGAGATTCTTCTTTTCTTTTACTAAAAGAAAAGAAGAACAGAACAAGTTCACAACGATGTTGAATAGACTTCCAAATGCCCGTCCCAAAAAAACAAAACGATAATCTTCGCTTCAATCTTCGAAATTTCCTCCCCCTTGGGGAGAGATAGAGGGGGCCCGGCTTTTACTCCTCCTCATCTGTATAAACCCTTTTCAATTTTAATTTACTAACCGGAGCAATAATGAGTGGGAATTTTTCTACCTGCACGGTATTTTGTTCCAGGCCAAAACCTTTTTCTTCGCTCAGCGAAATTTCTTTCAGCCAAAAATAAAGTTTCATCACTACTCTTTCAAAAAACGGCAGTTCATTATCCTGACTCAGGAATTTTTCCATTACCACAAAACGAAAATCGCCCACCACATTGTTTCGCTGCTGACTTTCGTAGCGGCTGGTAACATTCACTTCACGATTGGCTACCAGGTCTTCCACCACTTTTTTAAACATCAGGTTAATGCGTGGTGCCATACGGAAACCAAGCCTAAACTCTACCCGGATGATATCGTTTGGAATAATATGCTCAACAGAATATTCGCAGGTATAAGGATCATCCATAGTATCTACATGCACAAACCAGAAAATATCGGCACGTTTTGGTTTACCGCTCAGTATGCTGTAAATAATTTTATGTTCAATCTCTTTGGGGTTATTGGCACTGGTTAAATATACCAGGTGTGTGGCGTATTTGGGTACCGATGTATCGTTGCTTAACTCTTCCAATTTAGGCACATACTCCTCCAACCGTACAAATTCTACATAACGGTTTTTAATTTTTCGTGCCCTGTACCAGATATACATCACAGCAAAAAGGGCGCCACCAACAATTAAAGTAACGTAGCCGCCATGCGGAAATTTATCAAGATTGGCAATTAAAAAACTTAACTCAATGGTTAAAAAAACCGCCAGAAAAATATAGATAAGATATGCCTTTACCCGATGCAGCACCATAAAGTTTGCAACCAGAATGGTAGTAGCCAACATACACAATGTAATGGCTAAACCATAAGCTGCGCCCATGGCACTGGATGTTTGAAAATATAAAGTGATACCAACGCAGCCTACAAATAAAAGTAAATTTATACCCGGCACAAATAACTGACCCTTGGCCTCGGTTGGATAATTAATTTTCATTTTGGGCCACAGGTTAAGGCGGATTGCTTCACTTATTAACGTAAATGAACCGCTTATTAAAGCCTGGCTGGCAATAATGGCTGCAGCTGTAGCAATAATAATACCTGGTATTAAAAACCAATCGGGCATAACTGCATAAAAAGTTTTGCCAGTAAAAATTTTACCGGTTTGGTTTTGCAGTAACCAGGCCCCCTGGCCTACATAAGTTATCAGCAAACACGATTTTACAAATATCCACGACCTGCGTATATTACCGCGGCCACAATGCCCCAGATCGCTGTAAAGCGCTTCGGCACCTGTTGTACAAAGAAATACAGCGCCCAATAACCAGAAACCACCGGGATATTCTTTTAGAAATTTAAAAGCTTCGTAAGGATTAAGTGCTTTAAAAACACTGAGGTTATCGGTGATGTGAGAAATACCTAAAACAGCCAGCATACTAAACCATGCTAACATAATGGGGCCAAATAATTTACCAATACTAAGAGTACCAAACTGCTGTAGAAAAAATAGCAACGCCAAAATAGCTATCACAATAATAATTATTATCCTGGTAGTAGCCTCCTCTATAAACTCCTGACGTTTTATTAAATCGGTTATAGCATTTATTTTATCATGTGGCAGGAACCAATCAAAAAAACTGGTAATTTTTAAACCCTCAATGGCAGAACTAACAGAAATGGGTGGTGTTATCATACCATCTGCCAGCAGGGCCGCACCGCCAATCATAGCGGGCAGTACCAGCCATTTGCGCCTGCGCCGCACCAGGGTGTACAGGGAAAAAATACCGCCTTCTCCCCGGTTATCGGCCTGCAAAGTAAGTATAACGTATTTTATGGTTGTTTGCAGGGTGAGGGTCCAGATGATGCAGCTTAAAGACCCAACAACCAAAAGCTCGGTAATTACCTTACCATGAATGATCTCATCAAAAACGTAGAGTGGTGAGGTACCAATATCGCCGTAAATAATTCCTAAAGCAACCAGTATACCGGCTGCAGTAACCTTGCTAACATTTTTCGACACAGAAAAAAATTAAATCCCCGCCAGGGTAATTATGAAATATTGTGGAAGCTGTATTTGCCATTTTTTAAAATGCAGGTACAAATGTAGAAGGAAAACGTAAATACAAGTAAAATTATTTTTTATATTTAGTACATGGAAAAAGTAACCCTGTGTCTCATCCTTAAATAGGTTGACTACAAAATCAACCAAAATGGAAATAAAATACCAGCCCTTCGGCAAGCCTCGAACGTAAGTCCTTTTTTAAAAACCCAGAATGCTAATCGAAAAATATACATCAAATTGGATTAAGGATTTTATTGGGTTAAAACGTGAAATTGAAAATGTGCTAAAGGGACTTGACTATAGTGTTGAGCACGTTGGCAGTACTTCTGTACCAAATTTAGCTTCCAAACCAATAATCGACATTGATATTGTCTATTCCAATCAAGCGGATTTTAATAAAATAAAATCGTTACTTGAGCATATCGGATATTACCATAATGGCAATCAAGGAATTGAAGACCGGGATGTTTTTAAGAGGAACGAAAAATTGACCAGCGAAATTTTAGATACAATAAAGCACCATCTTTATGTTTGCTCAATTAACAGTAAAGCATTGGAGAGACATATTTTATCCCGGGATTTTTTAAGAAAAAATGATTGGGCAAGATTAGAATATCAACAAATGAAATACGAATTGGCTGAAAAAGCCAATCAGGATAAAAAAAATATGCTGCATTAAAAGAATTGCATGTTAACAATTTTATAGATTCTATTATAGAAAAAGAAAAAAACGGTTTATTAAAATTAAATAACTCCATCCATACTAAATAAACTCCACGGCTTCTGTTTTCAAAAAAACACATACTTTTAGCCATGCAAAAGCCAAACCTTAACAGTACTGCTACCCTGTTTTTTCTAATATTTTTAGCCGCCGTTTTGTTTATTCCTTTTTTGGGCAATGTGCATCTTTTTGACTGGGATGAAATAAATTTTGCAGAGATAGCACGTGAAATGGTTGTTACAGATAAGTACAGCCAGCCACAAATCAATTTTGAATCTTTTACCGAAAAGCCGCCACTGTATTTCTGGTTACAGGCCGGCTGCATGAACCTGTTTGGGATCAATGAATTTTCATCCCGCCTGCCAAATGCATTACTGGGCATGCTTGTACTGCCGGTTCTTTTTTTAACCGGCCGCAAATTAAAAGACAGGTCGTTCGGTTTTTTATGGGCAATTATTTATGCCTGCACCATTCTTCCGCATCTATATTTTAAATCGGGCATTATTGATCCCTGGTTCAATTTTTTTATTTTCCTTTCTATTTACGGTTTAATAATTGCTGCTGATAAAAAAAGAGAAAAGCAATCCAACATAAAATGGCTGATATTCGGCGGTGCCATGGCTGGGTTGGCGGTTTTAACCAAAGGGCCAGTGGCGCTGATACTTACCGGGCTTACATTTGCGGTTTACTGGGCACTTAACAGGTTTCGCTGGTTTATTACCCTGCCGCAATTATTATTGTTTATTTTTTCTGCTTTGGCAACTGCCGGCCTCTGGCTGGGTATTGATTACCTGCAGCATGGCGATAAATTTTTAAAAGAATTTACCGTGCGCCAATGGGAGCTGTTAACCACTGCAGATGCCGGCCACGGAGGTTTTTTCTTTTATCATTTTGTGGTACTGTTTTTTGGATGCTTTCCTGCCACGGCCTTTTTTATTCAGGCCATGGTAAAAAAAGAAGCAGCAGATAAACGCTTTACAGATTTTAAAAAATGGATGGTTATTTTTTTCTGGGTGGTGCTGGTAGTTTTTACATTGGTGCAAACAAAAATTGTTCATTACTCTTCGCTGTGCTACTACCCTGTAAGTTTTTTGGCGGCAGTAAGTTTACACAATATCATTACTAAAAAATGGGTATTAAATGGATGGGTTAAAACAATAACCATCATAACAGCAATACCATTTGTACTGGCACCTTTTGCCGCTGCCTATTTTGGCCAGCATATGTCGCAATTAAAACCGCTTTTAAAACAGGATGCGTTTGCTACAGAGAATATACAAGCACAGGTACAATGGAGCGGCTGGGAATTTTTGCCGGGCCTTATACTTTTAGCGGCACTGGTTTTATGTTTTTTATATTTTAGGCGGCAAAAAATACAAAGGGCAGTTTGGATCTTACTGGGCGGCTCACTTATTTTTATTCAGCTTACACTCTTCTTTTTGATTGGTAATATTGAAGCCATCAGCCAGCGGGCCAGTATTGATTTCTGGCAGGCGCATGCAACAGAAGATTGCTACATGACTTCCTATCAATATAAAACCTACACACATTATTTTTACGGCAGCATGAAACCGCAGCTAAATAAAAACTATACTAATTATGAATGGCTGCTGAAAGGTACTATTGACAAACCGGTTTACATTTCGTGTAAGGTAACCAGCAAAGAGGCACTTGAAAAAGAATTAACGGATGCCGTTTTTTTGTATAACAAAAACGGGTTTTATTTTTATAAAAGAACCCCTCAGCTTAAATAAACTGGCTTAAGCAGCCCCCATTTGGTGAGGCGGTACTGCATGCTTACTTTTAGTACGCCCAAACCATAGATGGCGCTTCGCTTAAAATTGATGGAAGATGCCTCGGGAAAATATTTTGTGGGGCAGGTAACTTCTCCAATTTCAAAACCTTTATAAAATATCTGGGCTGCCATCTGGTTATCAAAAATAAAATCATCGGAGTTAAGTTCATAATTGATATTATTAAGCACCTCTTTAGAAAAAGCCCGGTAACCTGTATGATACTCAGAAAGTTTTTGGTTAAGCAAAATATTCTGTATCAGTGTAAGTATCCTGTTGGTAACATATTTATACCAGGGCATGCCGCCCTTAAGCGCCCCCTTACCCAAAATACGTGAACCAAATACAACCGGGTAAACCTCATTGGCAATAATATAAGCCATGCTGTGAATTAGTTTGGGAGTGTACTGATAATCGGGGTGCAGCATAATAACGATATCAGCATTTAATTCCTTTGCCTTATTGTAACAGCTTTTTTGATTGCCGCCATAGCCTTTGTTTTTTTCATGAACAACAATATGTTTAATGTTAAGGGCTGCTGCCACTTCGGTTGTATTATCAATGCTGTTATCATCTACCAATACAATATCATCTACAATATCAAATGGAATTTCATTGTAAGTTTGCTCAATGGTTTTGGCCGCATTATAAGCCGGAAGCACTATCACCAGTTTTTTACCCTGTATCATTTTTTTTGAATTATGCCCGAAGGTATTTAAAAAAAAACCATTTTCAATTAACTGAAAATAACCAATGCTGTAATTTGTTTATGAATATCTTTGATCATCATCGTTATATAGTATTATGAAAATTAAAAAGCCGGTATTTTACCGGAACATCACCTTCTTTGGCCTTTACCTGCTTTTTTTTATTGGAGTCACTGTTATAGTTACGCTTAATACAAAAAAAGATACATTTCTTTTTATTAACAGTGCACATCATCCCTTTTTCGATTTTTTTTTCAGTGCATTCACTTTAATGGGTGATGGTATTTTTATTATAGCCTTAGCATTATTAATGTTTCTGTTAAAATTTAAGCGTTTAGCGCTGGGTTTATTAAGCAGTTATCTTATTTCCGGCTTAATTGTACAAGTTGTAAAGCGGCTGACCAATTTTCCCCGGCCCGCCGGTTTTTTTTCAGATCCATCAATCATCCATTCTGTTTACTCAGCCACACTTAACCATCATAATTCATTTCCATCAGGCCATACAACATCGGCGTTTGCAGCTGCAGTTATCATTTCATTATACACCGGCAAAAGATCTGTTGCCCTAATCACATTTGTTTTAGCCAGCCTGGTTGCATACTCCAGGGTTTACCTGGGGCAACATTTTGTTGAAGATGTATTGGCAGGCTCTTTTGTTGGAGTTATTGCAGGCAGTTTCTGTTATTGGCTTCAGGAAATGCTTTTGGCTAAAAGTTATGAAAAACATAATTGGGGGAAATAATAAAACCAAACAAAGAAAAAAAAGCAAACGATATCAATCATCAGTTCATTTTCACGCTGCTTAACAACTATTTCAACAATTTTCTTATCTGTAACCAGCTTTATCCATAGGCAGCCTGGATGGTTTTTGCTGCGCCTGCACAGAATTAACAATTACTAAAACCAGTATTATTGTAATTTTGAAAAATACTTTTCATTCCGGATTGTTTTGGTTTGAATTTAGCAAACAATAAAAAAGTAGTTTATGCAGATTTTGAAAATACGGTACTTGTTTTTACTGGCAACCATGCTTTCATTGTTTTATACAAGTGGTATGGCTCAATACAAAACCTATAAGCTGAATGCCGAAGGCGATACCCTGAATGCTATTGACAAAAAAGATATGAAACAGGGTAAATGGGTTTTACATGTAGAGCCCTTGAGAGGAGAACCCGGTTATGAAGAGGAAGGCCTTTTTAAAAATAACAACAAAGAAGGCATTTGGCGCAAATACAGTTTGCAAGGCGATATTATTGCTGTTGAATTGTACAAACGTGGCGGCAAAGATGGCATACAGCAATACTATACTTACCTGGGCGATTTGATAAGAGAAGAAAGCTGGCGGGGATACGACCCCGATGCACCCTATGATACCATTGCTGTTTATGGCGAAGGCAATAATGAAATTATAGATTACAAGATTGTAAAAGCCGACCAGTACAGTGTACGGCATGGCGAATGGAAATATTTTGATGCCGGAACCGGCCGACTGGTAAAGGCTGAAAAATATGAACGTGGCCATTTAGAAACACCAAATGATAATAAAAAAACCGTTGTAGCTGCTCCTGCAGAAAAAAAGAAAGAAGTAAAAAAAACGCCTGAGATGCTGGAATGGGAAAAGAAAAACAAAGGCAAGAAGAATGTGGTAAGGGATGGAAGAACGTATTCGGGTGGGTAGAGTTGTCTGGCCACTACGAAGATTCGTGAAAACTAAAACTGCCTGAATTTCTAAATGAATTCATTTTTAAATGCTGGTATTAGTGGCCTGATAACTAAAACCCTGCCAACAGATACTTGTCTGGCCACTGCAAAGACTCTACAGAAAATAAAAGACTTTCATTAATTTAAGAATACAAATACGTGCAGTGCATGCTTAGTGGCCTGACAAGAAAAACCGCTGAAAAAATAACAGCTGAAAAGGAATTGAAATTTTCCAGTAATCCCAGTCATGCTTGCCTGATCTCTCAATGTAAGTATGCGGTATTTTTAACTGCAGCATTTTTTGATGCAGCCTTCGGTTGCCCTCTATAAAAATATCTTTATCGCCACAATCAAAAAATATTTTTACGCTGGTGTTGGTATAATTTTCTATTAAATTGATGACGGTCATATTGTACCAGTTGCTGGCCTGCAAAATTGTATCACCAATTCTTTTCATAATATCGAAACGGTTTTTGCTTTCCTTTAAATCTAATACCCCACTCATGCTGGCTGCTGCACCAAACACATTGCTATGCCGCAAAGCCAGAAACAGTGCCCCATGCCCACCCATGCTTAAACCGGTAATGGCACGGTGGTTTTTATCGGCAATAGTTCTGTAATTTTTATCTATAAAATTTACCAGCTCTGTTGCAACATGCGTTTCGTACCTGTATGCAGTATCAATGGGGCTATCAAAATACCAGCTGCTTTTTGCCCCATCAGGGCAAACTATTAATGTTTGATATTGATCTGCATAATTCATCAATTCCGGAGCCCGTATTATCCAGTTGCTGTACCAGCCATCGTATCCGTGCAGCAAATAAACTACCGGAAAACTATTTTTCTTCTTTTTATAACTACCCGGTTTTATTACAACAGCCTTTATGTATTTGTGCATGCTGTTGCTGTAGATGGAAACAGTATCTGCCGTACCGGCAAATGAGCTGGCTGAAAAGTTGTAAACAAAAATCAGCAGGAAGATGTATTTCATTGTTAGCAATTTACGGAAAAGCGATAACAAAGAAGAGGCTGTCTCAAATTGGAGAAGCCTCTTTCCTATATCATATTTCATTTTTACTGCACTCTAAAACAATAAATCCTATCAATTTCATATTGGTTTGCCGGTGGCATATTCATTGCGTACTGAAACAAATTTATATTCTTATTCGTATTGGTTAAAGTGTTGGAAAAAGCTGCACTGGTACAATCTTTTCCCACAATACCACTGCTACGTAAATCCCCAAGATAGATTGCATATACTCCTTTGCTTTTAGCTACAACTCCCAACTTAAAACTGTAAGAATTTGCAGTTTCAGAATATGTGGTTCTTTTAATAATGTTTATATTGTTAGGATAGGCTGAAGTAATCCCAATCATTTGAACAAAATTAAATTTGGGTATTGCACCTAATAGAATATGTTGAACTGAGTCCAATTCGTAAATAAACAAACTACCCCCTACGCTATTTGCATTTGAATAATCAATATTTAAATTACCAATCAAATCAGTTAAGTTTTTTGAGAAAGAAGAGTTTATAAGAAGGGTATCGCCAATGCTATAAGCCTCTCTCTGAGGACTCCATTCTGAAGTTACAGCAAAGCTGTAAGCAGTATTTGGGCATGGGTTTGTGAAATCTTTATTGCAGGTAGTTCCCATAAAAAAAGGGATCGAAAAAAAGCAAACAAAAATTAAGAGGAGTCTATTTTTCATACCCTGTAATTTACATAAAAGCTATAACAAAAAACTGTCCCGCTTTTGTGGCGGAACAGCTTTCTTAATTTTCAAATAGCAAATATTTTATTTAATTTCTTTTTGCATTGGGTTCACACCACCACCAGCACCTCTTGCCCCACGGCCACCACCTTTAAACAACTGAAATTTGCTTGGTGTTGTATTAACAGGCCAGGTATTGTTATCGGTATTGATGTCGGCTGTTTCTCTCATCGGATCAAGTTTGATTGATACCACTTCTTTATTCTTCAGGAAAGTTTTAACCACTTTGTTCTCATTCTTGCGCCAAACATATACCGGTATGCGGTCAACTTCTTTTGAGCCATCTTTAAAAGTCCACTCAATAATAATTGGCATTACCAAACCACCTTTATTGCTAAAAGTAAGCTCGTACATATTTTTATCGCCGGCCATTTTAAAACGTTCTGCTTCAGAATAGTTATCAGCAGCAGTTTGTGCCGGTGTGGTAATTTCAAATGGCGTGCTATCAATTTTTGCCAGGCCACGGTCATACCTCCAGTAAAAATCTCTCAACGATTGATCGGCATCAGTAGCAAAAACAATTTTTTTGTCTTCACGGTTTCTGATCTTGGAAATATCATCAAAAGTATTCAGCTGCGGTTTTGCCACCGGTACTTTTCTTGTAGAGGCACCGGGATTGGTTGGTGCAGCTACATCAGTATTTAGCACAGCCCATTTAACTGTATCCAATGAAATATCGCAAGGCTCTACTCCGTAAAACCATCCACGCCAAAACCAATCCAGGTCTTCGGCACTTGCATCTTCCATGGTGCGAAAAAGATCGGCAGGTGTTGGATGCTTGAAAGCCCAGCGCCTTGCATACTCTTTAAATGCATAATCAAAATTCTCACGGCCCATAATGGTTTCACGCAGTATGTTTAAACCGGTGGCAGGTTTGCTGTAAGCATTGGGGCCAAACTGAATAATATTTTCGCTGTTGGTCATGATAGGCTCCAGCACATCTTTTGGCAGCTTCATGTAATCAACAATTTTGTATGCAGGACCTTTACCAACAGGAAATTTGTTATCCCATAATTCTTCGGTTAAATATTCAACAAACGAATTCAATCCTTCATCCATCCACGACCATTGTCTTTCATCGCTGTTGATGATCATCGGAAAAAAGTTATGGCCTACTTCATGTATCACCACACCCAGCATACCATTCTTTGTTCCTTCGCTGTACGTACTATTGGCACTGTAATTTCCACTGGCATCTTTTTCTGTACGGCCAAAGTTGAAACAGATCATTGGGTATTCCATTCCATTGGCTGCCTCTAAACTTTGTGCAACAGGGTATGGATACGGAATGGTAAATTTTGAATAAGTTTTGATAGTATGTGCAACTGCTTTGGTACTGTACTTTCGGTACAATGAATAGGCTTCTTTACCATAACCACTCATGCACATTACTTTCTTGCCTTCAACCATTGTTGGCATGGCATCCCAAACAAATTTGCGTGAGCTACCCCATGCAAAATCACGTACCATATCTGCTTTAAAAATCCAGGTTTTCTTTTGGGTTGATTTTTGCTTTTCGCTTGCAACTGCTTCAGCAAGTGTTACAATTTCTGTAACATCTGTTGCTGTTTGGGCTTTTTGCCAGCGTGCAAATTGAGCAGGCGTAAGTACCTGCTGATAATTTTGTCCTACGCCTGTTGACAATACGATGTGATCTGCCGGTACCGTCATAGCCACTTTATAATTACCAAAAACCAATGAGAATTCACCGGTGCCTACAAACTGATGGTTTTGCCATCCCTGAAAATCGCTGTACACACATAGGCGGGGAAACCACTGCGTCATGGTATACAAATCATTTCCATCTTCTGGAAAATTTTCGTAACCGCCACGGCCACCATATTTTGTTCTTTCAATAATATTATAGTTCCAATCTACTTTAAAAATATACTGCTGCCCTGGTTTTAATGCCTGTGGTAAATCAATACGCATCATGGTTTTGTTGATGGTATAGCTAAGTGCTTTGCCCGTTGCATCTGCAACCCTTGTGATGTTTACACCATATTCCCTGTTCTTGTCAATCTTACCGCCAAAGCGTGTAATATCATCCTCACTTATTCCTCTTGGCATGGTGTTGCTACCCTGAAAGCCAGAGTTATTGGTATTGCTGTGTTCATTCTCATCCAACTGTAACCATAAATAAGTAAGTACATCTGGTGAGTTGTTTACATAGGTGATTGTTTCACGGCCAATTAATCGGCGGTTGGGTTCATCCAGTTCGCAGGTAATATCATAATCGGCACGCTGCTGCCAGTACTTTGGTCCCGGCGCACCACTTGCAGTACGATACTCATTTGGTGTTGGAAGAATGGTTCCCAATTGCTCGAACCGGTTACCATGGTTACTGCCCGGATTATTTTTAATATCCTGGGCATTGGCACTAATGCCGATGAAAAGTAAAAAAACAAAAGCTGATAATTGTTTCATGTTTTATTCTATTGAGTGTTTAATTTTTATGATAATAATGCCGGGAAACGTTCCCATGCCATTTTAAAACCAATACTTAGTGCAACAATTGATAAAGCCAAAACCCACCATTTTCTTTTAAGCCCGGCCTTGTTTACTGCCAGAAAGCTTACAAATAAAATTCCTGTTACTACAACAATCTGCCCTGCCTCTAACCCTATATTAAAACTAAATAAGCTCCAGCCAATTGACTGATTTTTTGCAAGCATAAAACGAATGGCATTGGCAAAACCCAGCCCGTGTATCAATCCAAAGAACAATGCTAAAAAATAATTCAACCTTAAAGACCTGGGTTCGTATTTTTTTTCAATCAGATTTAAAACCGCTGTAACAATGATAGTACACGGTATTAAAAACTCAACCCACTTATCACTAATGCTTACAATATTATAAACACTTAAAGCCAGCGTAAGTGAATGGCCGATGGTAAAAGCAGTTATTAAAACCAGCACCTGTTTCCAGTTACCGATAAGATAAATGGCGCTTAAAGCCAAAACAAAGAGCAAATGATCCAGGGCATCCCATGCTATGATGTGCTGCCAGCCAATTTCAAAATAAAATCCTAAATCCTGCATGAAACGGATAATGATTGTCTGTTTACATTAGTTTTGTATCGCAATGTATCTTTAAAGAAACGATTTTTAATCAATCTGTTAGCTAAATGGCAAGTATTTTATTTAAGTGGTTATTAATAAGTGGGCTTCTGTTGAATCCTGCTGCTGCAACATATCATCCCATATTTGTAAGTGTTACCGAAATCGAGCACAATGCCAAAGACAAAACCCTGGAAGTGAGTTGTAAAATTTTTACAGATGATTTTGAAAAAGCACTACGATCAAGCTACAAAATCTATGTTGATTTATTAAAACCAAAAGATAAAAATGCCATGAATAAACTGGTGGCAGATTATGTGCAAAAACATTTGCTAATTAAGGTTGATGGAAAAACTACCAACTTGCAATTTTTAGGTTACGAGCAGGATGAAGAGGGCATTGTAAGTTACTACCAGGTAAACAATATTGCCACTATTAAAAAGCTAGAAATTACCGACAATATTTTATTTGAATATAAAAAAGAACAGCTTAGCATTATACATACCACGGTGAACGGAAATAAAAAAAGTACCAAGCTGTTAAATCCCGATGATAAAGCAAGTTTTGAATTTTGACTTTTAGTCTTCCATATCCTCTTTAAGCTCTTCAGATATTTTCACAAGTAGTTTATCAATACGCTGCCCGTCCATGTCAATGATTTCAATATCAAATCCGTTCCATTCAAAACGTTCGCCGGTAAGCGGTATATGTTCCAGTTCGTGTAAAACAAATCCGGCAAGCGTATCAAAATCATGCTCACCTTCATTCATCCATTCAGTTTTATCAAAATGGCTTAAAAAATTATAAAATGGTATCTGTGCATCTACTAAAAAAGATCCATCATGGCGTTCTATAATTTCATATTCTTCCTGTCCGCTTTGCGGCACATCGCCCACAATGGCTTCCAGCACATCATTCAGGGTAATCATACCTTCCAGTGTGCCGTATTCATTTACAATAAAACAGGTATGTATTTTAGTAGACTTAAATTTTTCGAGCAATTGGTAAGCGCTGTTATTTTCAGGTACAAACATAGCTGGTTTGTACAAATCTTTTAATTGTGTTGTGGGCGAAGCTTTTACAATATCTTTTACATACACTACCCCTTTTATATCATCCACCACTTTATCGCAAATAGGATAAGTTGAATAAGTTAGTTCTGTAAACCTGTCTTTAAACTGCTGCACCGTGTCCTGTTCATCAAACCAAACAATATCGGTTCGGTGTGTCATTAGTGATGTAATGTTTCTATCGCCCAGGTGAAATAATCTTTCTATAATTTCTTTTTCTTCTTCTTCAATAGCGCCGTGTTCACTTCCTTCTGCCACCATTGCTTTTATCTCTTCTTCAGTAACCTGATTATCGCTTACTTTAAGGTTAAAAAGTTTTACAATTAAATGGGTTGATGAAGTGAGTAACCAGATAAAAGGAAAAGTAATTTTACTTAACCAACTCATCGGCTTTGCAAAATTTTTGGCAAGATATTCGGGGCGTGATAAGCCGATTCTTTTGGGCACCAACTCACCCAACACCAAAGAGAAATAAGTAAGTATTACAACAATAATTGTAGTAGCAATACCATTACTATAGTCTCTGCTCCATTCAAAGCCGTTGAAATATTCAGTAAGTGGTTTTTTTAAATTTTCGCCAGAAAAGATACCGGTTAAAATTCCGATTAGTGTAATGCCTACCTGAACTGTGGAGAGAAAAACATCTGGGTTATTGGCAAGCTTAAGTGCAGCCTTTGCTTTCTCATCTCCTTTGTTTGCCTGCCCTTCCAACCTTGCTTTACGGGCCGAAACCAATGCTATTTCTGCCATTGAAAAAACCCCGTTAATCAGTATCAGTCCTAATATTATCAGTATTTCCGTCATGTATTTTTAAACTAAACCGCAGTTTTTGTTGAACAGTTCTGGTACAAATATCTATAAACTATATTAAACCGTGTTTTTAGGTAAAAAAATCAATAAAAATCAAAGATGAAAATCAGGCAGCATGGTTTTGCTTTTCAATTATAAACCGATTAAGTATATAAGCCGTTCCATAGCCCAGCAGGCAACCTAAAATACCGCCACCAATCACATCGCCTGGATAGTGAACACCTACATAAATCTGTGCATAGCTGATGAAAAAAGCCCACACAAATAAGAGCAACATCCATTTACCAAAATACTTTTTTAAAGCCATGTACAAAAACATGGCAATACCAAAATGATTGGCTGCATGAGATGAGGTGAAGCTTCCGTTGCCTGGCCGGTAATGCATCAAATATCTTATCACAGTTGCCATATCAGGATCGTTGCATGGGCGCAACCGGTCAAAATAAGGTTTTATAATTTTGCTGCTGATACCATCTGTAAGCGTAACAGTAATGATACCAAAAACCAGGATCCAGAATCCCTGCTTTTTAAAATTGATTGTTATAAGTAAAGCAAGAAAAAGATAAAGCGGTATCCACATATCTGAATTTCGCAGCCAGGGCATCACCCAGTCGAAAAAAGGATTGGTCCACTGCCCGTTTATCAGTTTAAAAAATTCTTTGTCGAGGTGAATGAGTTGCTGCATGGCAGAATTAAGGAATGCTTTATTTAAACGTGAAGAAATTATTTGCCAGAAAGTTCCAGATAAAAACGAGCAAAATTGCCAGCAATTTTGCCAGGTAAAAATTCTTGTCTTTTTTCTGGTGAAAAAAATACAGGAACGTTGTATTTAGCAACAGGCCTATTAAACTTACCGTAACAAATATAATAAACTCCTTTAACCACAGGGGGTTGTTGCTGGTAAATGTCCAACGCCGGTTAATGCTGTAGTTGCAAATAACTGCTAGGCTAAAACCACAACCGTTGGCCACATACTTATTCCATTTCAGTTTTTCCTTGCATAGCCAGGTGGTGCCAAAATCAATCATCATACCCAAGAAACCCACCAGGCCGAATTTGATCATTTTAATGATGAAAGGAAACATGAAATATTATTTTGAATGATCTTTTCGGGTTACCAACATAATTGCAAATGTATCTAATACAGTTTTCCTTGTTTTATGATTAATGAATGTTGTATTAACCTGGCTTACGTGGAAGTAGGGAAATGTTTTCAATGAAGTTAAACTTACCGAATCGGTATTGATATTCTTCAGATCTTTCACCGAAGAAAATAAATACAAGGAATCATTTGCCGCAATATTATTTATGGTTGTAGAATCAGGATTGCTGTAATCGGTTTTCCCATCATAATAAAAATCAAAACCCGTGGACAGGCATTTGTACAAAGTTACTTTGGGTTGTGTTGGTTGCTGACTAAGCCATTTACCTGCCATCATACCTGCCTGGTATTTTAATAAAGAAGGATAAAACAGGCAGTTTAAAAATATGGCCACCAACAATGCAAATCCAACATTTTTTTTAAGCACTGCAAGCAATGTATTTTCTGTTTTGTAAAAAAATGTGACCGCAGCAATTACACCAAATACAATAAAAAACAAAAGAGCCGAATCAAAAGAATAAATAATAATGATGCCTATAACAGCAGCAAAAACCAAAACAAATAATACTGTTTGTAAAATATTGATACGCTTCATAGCTTTTTCCGAAGTGCTTTCCAGCAGGTAAGCAGCCGTCATCATGGCAAAATGAGGAATCAGGATTACAATATAATGTGGTAGCTGAAATTTTGAAACACTAAACATCATAAAACTAAACAGGGCGCTGCCACCAATTATCCATCTTTGCAAAGCCGGTTCAGCCAATTTTTTCTTTCTGAAAAAATTGATTACAGCCAGCAAAAGCAATACAGACCAGGGTAAAAAAGCCCACAGCGTTGTATGCAGAAAAAAAGAAGGATCGCCATCACCGGTAATGGGGCCATTGTTAAAGAAGCGGCCAAACTGGCTGTCCCAGAAAAAAAACCGAAGGCCCGAAACATTGGTTTTACCATAAACAATTTTTTCAGGATGCAAATCAAATTGCAGGTAAAGCGAATAAAGTTCGGGTAAAATAAAAATCAATACCAGCAATACAAAAAGATACCATTTTGGATTTATAAATTCTTTCCACTGCTTTGTACGTATCCAGTATATAGCAAACCCCACTGCAATGGTAATTAGCACAAAAATACCCTTCGTCATAACAGCACATGCAGCAAAGAAAGCCGCTGCAACAATTTGCCAAAACCATTTAGATTCGAATGCACGGTACATGTGGTACATTGCTGCTACCACAAAAGCTGTGAGGTAAATTTCAACCTTGCTATCAAAATTTGAAATAATGATATGCAAGGCGCTTCCATAAATTAATGTAGCAAGTCTGGCTATTTCTTTTGAATAAATAACGGCAGCCAAACGGTAACAATAAAAAATGGAAACAATAAATAAAATAAAAGAAGGAAGCTTATAGGCAAAAGCGGTATAACCAAATATTTTAAAACTTACTGCCGCTAACCAGAAAGGCAGGTGCGGCTTATCAAGCCAGTCGGCACCATTAACCCATAAAAAAAGCCAGTTGCCACTTTTGGCAATCTGTTTGGCCAGAGCTGCATAAATGGTTCCATCGGGCTCCATTATTTCATTAAACAATCCTGTAAAATTTAAACAGATAACAAGCCCAAAAAAAAATAAAAAAGAAGTTTTAGTGAGCTGGTTTGTTGGCATGAAAACGGTTTTTGAACGGGTCAAATATATTGATTAATCCTGTAGGTTAAATTTCACCATTGAATAAAAGGGTTGCCAACCTTGATAAAAGATTTATAAGTTGAAAAGAACTTTTTAAAGGTTGACAACAAATGCCTATTGTTTTAATCGTCATACAATCTGCACAAAAGCTGTTTAACTGTTTGTATATTCGCATCCCTCGTTCGGGCTAAGGAAATAATAAAATATGCTGATAAGCTGGCGTGTTCCCAAAACTATACAATGGATAGTAAAGCTATTCCTGATATACCTGTGCATATTCTCCGCCTTTCGCATTGCAACTGTAATTAGTTTTAAGCCTGCATCAATTTCCATAACTGACCTGGTACCTTCCTTCTGGCTGGGGTTAAAATATGATTTACGGTGGATTGCAATTATTTTATTACCTATTGCATTACTTTCATTATTTCCACGCCTGTCGCCTTTTACCAGTAATCGGGGCAAAAAATTATGGACTGCCTACCTGGGTGTTACTACTTTACT
>JAYUZB010000014.1:0-64050 GCA_043752185.1 Chitinophagaceae bacterium | reverse complement strand
GGTATTCCAGGTCAGCATCTGCTATTATTTCTTCCAGTTTGTTTTGCGGAGATTGAGGAATTTTTGTTGCCATGATCATCCCGCAGATCTTATTAATATCTTCTGCTCTAAAACCATAGCCGGGCAAATATTGCCGGGCCAGCAAACAGCTTTCGCCTTCATGTCCTTTATAGGTATGTATATAGCCTGTATCGTGCCATAAGGCAGCCGTAGTTAATAACCTCATTTCTTCCTGTGTGCAATTTTCCTGTATACCTATTTCAACTGCCTTATCTGTTACATACACAGTATGTACATAGTTATGGTAAAAATAGGTTGCAGCAATTTTGGTTTTCAATAAATTGATCACAAAATCATGCACCTGCTGGTTAATGTGCATGTGCCTTTGCTTTTAATATTCCGCCTGTTGCTTCTTTAATGCTTTGTACATATACAAATGCCTTGGGGTCTATCTTTATTAAAGCATCCTGTATCTGTTTTATTTCCAGCCTGGTTACAATAGTAACTATGATCTCGCAATCTGTTTTAATATCAAAACTATCAGGCAGGTAACCTCTTTCTCCTTTATACACGGTTATGCCTTTGCCCAATTCGTTTACCAGGAAATTCTTTACATCTTCCTGCTGGGCAGAAACAATATTCATGGCTGTAAATTCTTCAATGCCATCAACCACATAGTTTGTGGCACGGGTGGCCGTAAAGTATGTGATAACAGAATACATGGCGGTCTCAATGCCAAATTGCAGTGCTGCCACTGCAAAGATGATGCAGTTGATGAGCATGATGATTTCGCTGTTTGAAAAACCTGTTTTGCGCCGGGTAAAAACTGCTATCACTTCGGCACCGTCAATTACACCTCCGCCACGTATCACCAATCCAACACCGGTACCAATTAAAATGCCGCCAAAAATGGCAATTAATAATTTATCGGAAGTGATAGGGCCGATATCAATAAAAAGTAAACCCGCAGCCAATAGGAGAACAGCTATGGAAGTTTGTACTGCAAAAGTTTTACCGATATTTCTGTAACCCAGATAAATAAAACCAAGGTTAAGTACAATAACCAGTATGCTGATATTGATGTGAAACATTTCATGAAGCAATATGGAGATACCTGTAATGCCGCCATCCAGAAAACGGTTTGGAATCATAAAGCCTTTCATGGCCACCACCGCCAAACCCGTACCCAATAATATTTGTATCAGATTCTTAAGGCTCCATACGTGTTTCCAGTCAATGCGGTCGCTTTTGTATTTTTTGGCCATCGTAAGCAGTTAGTTTAGGTTACTAATATAAGCCAGTATTTTCACATTCCGCAGGTATAATGCATTGGAAAATCAGGGTTTTAAGGAAAATGTAAACAGCAACCTTTTTAAATAAGATTCCTTTTACTTTAACTGTAACCATTATCAGTTGAAAATCCGGAGATACTGTCTGCCTTAAATTAACGCCTTCTTGAATGTTGCAGGAATGACTGGTAACAGTCGGTTGAATACTTCGCCTTTTATCTGGCTAAAACGGCCAGGTAGTTTAAAAATACAAAACCCCTGTAAATATTAATGTTACAGGGGTTTCAAAATCAATTGAGATATGTGTGGTGACCGCGTTAGGATTCAAACCTAAAACCTTCTGATCCGTAGTCAGATGCTCTATTCAGTTGAGCTACGCAGCCATTTTTTGGAGGGCAAAGATAGGTATTTATTCTATCCCTTCAAACTACAATCCACTTAAAAATTGGTTATGTATCAGATCTACCACATTTACCAGGCTTTTGGTTTCTTCAAACACTTTCAACTGCCTGTCGGCGCCAGTGCCCTGCTCCAGCATTTTATGTACATTGTTGATGGCATGACGGCTGCCTAATTCAGGTAAAACATCATCTACAAAGTCGAGTAATTCATAAATAAGTACCCTGGTATTAACTTCCATTTCTTTTCCAAAGTCAATCATGCTGCCATCAATGCCGTAGCGGCCAGCCCGCCATTTATTTTCGTTAAGCAATGCACGGGAGTACATCATAAAATTCAGGTTTTGGCTACGCAGCTTATACAGTTTGGCACAAATAGCCTGAAATAATGCTGCAATGGTGATGGTTTCCTGCACTGTCATCGGCACATCGCAAATCCTGAATTCCACTGTGTTGAAGAAAGGGTGCACCCGCAGATCCCACCATATTTTTTTCGCATTATCAATGCAATTTGTTTTTACCAGCAGCTTAATATAATTGTCGTAAGCTTCAATGCTGTCAAAATAATCGGGAATACCCGTACGTGGAAATTTATCAAATACTTTTGTGCGGAAAGATTTGTAACCGGTTGTTCTGCCTTCCCAGAAAGGGGAGTTGGTACTTAATGCAAAAATGTGCGGTAGAAAATAACGGGCCGAGTTGGCAATGTGAATGGCCATCTCCCGGTTCTCCATACCTACATGCACATGCAGACCAAAAATTAAATTACTACGTGCCGCTTCCTGTAATTCATTTACTATTTCGTTATAGCGAACATGTTCAGTAATCAACTGACTTTCCCAATGGCTGAAAGGATGCGTACCTGATGCACCTACCCAAAGGCCCAGCTCGTCGGCAATACCACTAATGGTTTTACGTAAAGTACCAACATCAATAAAAGCTTCGTCAATGTCGCGGCAAATATCAGTTCCTACTTCAACAACAGCCTGGTGCATCTCGGCTTTTACTTTGTCTTTAATAACTTTTTGGCCTTCGTGTACAATTTTCTGGTCATGGCTTTTTAGTTCACGGGTTGCAGGGTCAATTACCATGTATTCTTCTTCAATACCCAGCGTAAATTGTTTGTAAGATAGACTTGCCATGAATGTTTATTTATATAGTTTCTTTTTTGCTGCGCTGTTTTTAATATAATTCCCCCAGGTTAAATTATCTGCATTGTCTTTGTGCTCCATTGCTTTTTCAATGGCATACGTTGCAGCTGTTTCTACCACCCAATCAAAATTTTCCTGGCCAACGCTGCTAACTTCTGCATCGGGTGCAGGGTTGCAAAAATCAATAGCATAAGGCACGCCATCACGCAGTGCTAATTCCACAGTATTAAAATCATACCCCAAGTAATGGCAAATACGCAAAACGATATCTTCCATTAATTTATATCTCTCAGGCGATGGGCTAAAATCGGCTACATAACGCAGGTGGTGAGGGTTGCGGGGTTCGTAAGGCATGATGCGTACATATTTGCCACCAATACAGTAGCAGCGGTAATATTCATCAAACTTTATTTCTTCCTGCAGCATCATCACCAGTTGTTCAGTTTCTGCATGCTTTTCAAAAAATTCTTCCATACTGTTAAGCTGGTAAACACTTTTCCATCCGCCGCCCGAAAAAGGTTTCATGTAAGCTGGAAAGCCAATGTATTCAAAAATACCTTTCCAATCCATGGGGTAAGCCAGGTTGCTGAAAGATTCTTCGCTGGTATCGGGTGGTAAATCTCTGGAAGGTAAAATAACCGTTTTAGGAACCGGAACATCAATCTTTGTTGCGAGGCAGTTATTAAAAAATTTTTCATCGGCACTCCACCAAAAAGGATTGTTGATAACCGTTGTACCACACAATGCTGCATTTTTTAAATATGCCCTGTAGAAGGGAACATCCTGCGAAATGCGGTCAAAAATAACAGCATAGCCTGATGGCTCTCCCTGCATTACTTTATCAATGCGGACAGCTTCGGCCATTACCCCATCAATTTTTTTACTGTTTACCCTTTCGATAAACGCTTCCGGAAAGCTTCTTTCCTTGCCAAATAATACGCCTATTTTCTTCATAATGCAGGTTTTTTATTGTTTTTAATTTGGTTTATCAGCCAAAATTTTATGTAATTCAAATATATTTTGTAACAACCAATAAAACAAATTATGTTTCAGCTTGGGAGCTATTAAAAAAAATACCCTGTAAATTCATTTTTGCTCTAAAGCGAAACAATAAGTTAGCCGGTATTTTCTTATTTTTGAGTATATGTCAGAATATAAGACAGCCAATATCTCAGTGCAGCAGCATATCATTTCTTCGGAGTTTTTGAAACGTGAAGTTATCATTGATTTTTATTTTCCTCCCAAAACAACAGACCCATCAAACCTCAGCCTTTTATTAGTTAACGATGGGCAGGATTTAGTGACCATGAAGTTTGAAGAGATACTTGATGAATTGTACGAAGCAAAGTCAATCAGTAATCTTTTTTGTGTAGGTATACATTGTTCCAAAGACCGGAAGAATGAATACGGAACTGCAAAATACCTCGATTATAAAGGTCGGGGGGCCAAGGCTGCTTTATATAACCAGTTTGTACTGCAAGAGTTGATGCCTTTTATACGTAAAACTCTGTTCATTTATTCTTTTAAAGAAAAATGTTTTGCCGGTTTTTCACTTGGCGGATTATGCGCCCTGGATATGGTTTGGAACCATCCGCTGGAATTTAATAAGGTGGGTATTTTTAGCGGTTCGTTATGGTGGCGTGATAAGGACCAGGATGATGATGACTTTGATGAAAATGTTAACCGCATCATGCACCGCCAGATAAAAGAAGAAAAAAATAACTACCCCTGGCTTAAATTTTTCTTTGAAGTGGGAACCCTTGATGAAACTGCAGATCGAAATAACAACGGAGTAATTGATTCGATTGATGATACAATTGGACTGATTGATATTTTGGTTGGTAAAGGTTACAAGGAGGATGAGCATATTAGGTTTGTTCAACTGAAAGATGGACGCCACGATGTACCAACCTGGGCCAAAGCATTTCCTGATTTTTTAAAATGGGGATGGGGGGAGAAGAGAGTTTTGAGTCGTGAGTCGTAAGTTCGGAGTATGGATTTAATAAGTTGAAAAAAAATATTGAACATAAAAAAATCCCGGTCAGTTGACCGGGATTTTTTTTATAGGAATTTGCCTTGCGGCTAATTCAGAACTGGTTTATTTAAAATTGAATCTTACACCAACCTGGCTAACCCACCTGTTTGCATAACCCGGTGAGGCCGAGTTATTAAAGTTGTATGGAGTAGTGATAGTTGGGTTAAAACGATACTGAGGTGTAAGGTTATTTGCTGCAACATATCCGCCAAAATTAATTAGGCCAAACTGATCGTTACCGGCAAAATATTGTTTACCCCAATCTCTGTTAAGTAAATTGGTGAAGTTGTAAATATCCCAGGTAAACTGTAACTGGTAGGTTTGCTTGCCCATTTTAATTGTAACATCTTGTGACAATCTTAAATCCAGATTATGGGTAAAAGGAAGCCTTGCTCCGTTTCTGTCGGCAAATTTGCCCCTGTTCTTACTCAGGTATTTATCTTTGGTTATATAAGCTTCCAAAGCATCTTTTTGTTGCTGTGGAGTGTAAGTAGTTGTACCAACTGTATTGTTCACGAAAGTTTGTGCCTGCAATTCAGCAGCAGTTGGAATGTAGATCAGGTCATTACCACCGTTCGATGCGTCATCACGAGTCATACTGTTAGTGGCATAAACATAACTTAATGGAGAACCGCTTTGGCCAATATAGGTTAAAGCTATGGTAGTAGCCAGTTTACCTTTCAGGTAGGTAAATTTCTTGCTGAGTGTACTTAAAATGCGGTGAGCCTGGTCAAAATCAGAAGAGCTTAGTCCCAATGAATTTCTTCCGTTAACTGATTCTATAAAGCGCCACTGGCTTAAGTTTACAGAACTGGTTCCCTCATTACCCACCATTGAATTACCGAATGCATAAGATGCACTGAAATTGATCCCTTTTGCACTTCTTTTATCAATACCCACATTCAGGTTATAAGCAAATCCTTTTCCCCCGGTTGTATTGTTAGAAACCAGGATAGCATTATCATATGGATTGGTACCGGTTCCATTATTGGTAATAGGTACAAGGTTGGTTGTATTTCCGGTTACACCATAAACTGAACGTGGCCCGGCACCTAATGAAATCCCGGTTGGAGGTAATATATTGATGTTGGTATAATATACTTCATTGATGTTCTTGCTCACAAGCACTTCAAAGGTACTGCTCCATCCTTTGCCCAGGTTCTTATCAAATGCCAGAGAAGCTCGTGCCAGTTTAGGCATTCTGAATTCTTTAGATATCAGGTTCAAGGGTCCTTTTGTAAAGCCCTGTCCAACTTGTGTAGGTGTCCACACACTACCCGGAATATCGTTAGGATTCCACCTGAAACGGATGGTATTTAATGAAGTGGCAGAAGCAGAGTATCCACCAACAAAATATCCGTTATTGTTGTAAGTTCCACCAGGCCATACCAGCGGCATACGGCCGGTAAATACACCAAACCCACCACGAATGGTAACTGCCTGATCAGGTATTTTGTAAGTAAATCCAATTCTTGGTGAAATAGATATAGGGAATTTTGGCCTTTGGCCAGAACGGGCACCCTTTAAATCATAGTATTTGGAAAACTGTACAATAGCGCTGTCATTGGTAAAGGCATCTGTATAAGGTTGAGTAGGGAAACTCCATTTATCAGCTCTTACACCCAGGTTTAAAGTAAAGTTATTACCAATCTTAATTTCATCTGCTATGTAAAAAGCCAGTTTTTGCGCTTCAAACCTTGCGCCGGCTCCTGTACCGTCATTTAGATTTTTATCGGTATTAGGAAATCCCAGGTTATAAGTGTTGGCATTTGCATTGTTTGCCAAAAACTTTTGAACACCGGTAGTGGTAATACCTCCAACGGTATTTGTACCATAGTTGTAATTACCGTAGCTGTTCTGTATAAAAACATTAAATACTTTAAAACGCTCATAATCCACACCTAATGATATGGAGTGGTTTTTAATATTGATTTTCAGATTATCTACAATACTTAAATTCTTTTGTGTAAGCAGGTTTTGGGTTGAGCTGTTATCGCTTCCAAAATTTATTGTTCCGGTTCCGTCATTTAAAGAAACACGGGGAAAAGGATCGCCAACAATACTTCTGTCATCCAGTACATCTGAATATGTTGCCAGTAATTTGTTGCTGATATTTTTTCTTAGTGTACTTTTTAATTCAAAAGCAAAGGCAGTAGTACGGCTCGGAAATTTAACACCACCATTGCTGAAATTGATTGTGGTTGCCGAACTTAAGCCTGTGGAAGTGGATACTGCTTTATTGTAACGACCGCTTAAGGTAAGCCTGTGCTTGCTGCTGATGTTCCAATCTAATTTTGCAGAAAGTCTGTCTACATCCAGTTTTCTTGCAGTTGATTGCCATTCCCCCATATCATAACCATACGTGGATTTTACAAATGATTTGATTGCTTCTACACCTGCAACTGTATTGGTGTTACCACGGTAGGTTGCAAAATCAAAAGGTTGTGGTGTTTCATCACGCTGCTGTTCTGCACTCAGGAAGTAAAATAACTTATTTTTAATGATTGGCCCGCCAACACGGAAACCATAGGTTTTGTTTTTAAAAGCAGGAAAACGCTGAGCAGTGTCTTTACGCTGAGTAGGGTTTTTGCCTGCTAATTTTTCGTTTCGGAAAAAATAGTAAATAGAACCTTCAATTTTATTGGTACCAGATTTTGTTACGGCATTAATTCCACCACCGGTAAAATTACCGATAGAGGCATCGTAAGGCGAAATAAAAATCTGAAACTGATCAATTGCATCAATAGAAATTGGGGCAGCACCTGTTTGTCCGCCATTTACGCCAGATGCAGCCAAACCAAAAACATCATTGTTAATGGCACCATCTATGTAAAATGAATTATACCGGTTATTTTGTCCGGCAATGGCAACTGCACCTTCATTGCCATTTAAGGTTTTGGCAAATGGCGTAACTCTAATGTAATCCTGAATGTTTCTTCCAACTGATGTGGTTAATTCTATCTTATCTCTGCCAATGGAAGAGGATGTACCACCTTTCGCATCTAAATCATTTCTTCTTCTGGTTGCAACGGTAACTTCTGTTATTGTTACCGAAGCCAGGTTCAAAGTAAAATCATAACGATAAACCTCTCCAAGGTTCAGGTAAATATCTTCTTTTACTTCTTTAGCATAATTAACATAAGTAACCTCTACTTTGTAGGGGCCGCCATTATTCATGTTTGTAATATCAAACCTGCCATTAGCCCTGCTTTGTACATTGTAAATTGTACCGGTTGGTGTGTGTGTAGCGGTGATGGTAGCTCCTGTTAATGCCTCATTAGTTGCATTTTTAACTGTACCAGACATACCACTTGTTGTTATCTGCGCATTTACAGTAAATTGAAATGCAAGTGCAGATAGTAAAGTGAATAGAATTTTTTTCATTCTCATAATAGTTTGTTTTACGCTGGCAAAGAAACTAAATAAAAGCCGAATTCTGTTAACTTTTATTAACAAATTATGAGGAATCGCCAAGTTGTGTTTTAAGCCAGATGACACTTAAAATCACTTAAACAGAAAATAATTTCAAAAGCGGCTTAAAAAAGCTTTAAACAATTGTAAGCACTGAAAATTTATTTCCTGAACCTATTTATTTTAAATCGTATTCAGTCCTGTTAAAAACTAGTATGCCAAAAAATACAAATGTTGTGTAAGAATTGCTTTGAAATTTGATATTTTTTTGAAGGGTAACTGATACCTGAAAAAAGCCGTTTAAAATTATGAATTAAACTTTTACCAAAACCGAAAGAACCGGCGCTTTAAATCTTGTTAACTTTGCGCCCTAAACAAATAATATGCTGGATAGTATTGTAAGTGCCATTGAAGACATTAAAAAAGGAAAACTTATTATAGTTGTAGATGACGAAGACCGTGAAAATGAAGGAGATTTTCTTACAGCTGCTGAAAATGCAACGCCCGAAATAATCAATTTTATGAGTACCCACGGCCGGGGTTTAATTTGCGCCGCTATTACCGAAGAACGCTGCCAAGAGCTGGATTTACAGCCCATGGTAGCTGATAATACATCGCTGCACGAAACCGCATTTACGGTAAGTATTGATCTGCTTGGTGAGGGTTGTGGAACCGGAATTTCGGCACATGACCGTTCCAAAACTGTAAAGGCGCTGGTTAATCCCAATACAAAACCCGAAGACCTGGGCAGGCCCGGCCATATTTTTCCGTTGAAGGCAAAAAAGGGTGGTGTACTGCGCCGTTCCGGCCATACCGAAGCTACCATTGATATGTCTCGTTTGGCAGGTTTTGCACCTGCAGGTGTATTGGTTGAGATTATGAATGAAGATGGCACAATGGCCCGTTTGCCTCAATTAAAAGAGATAGCAAAGAAGTTTGACCTGAAATTAATTTCCATTAGGGATTTAATTGAGTACCGCCTGCAGCAGGAAAGCCTGATTAAGGAAGAAGTACGGGTTAACATGCCTACCAAATATGGCAGTTTTGAGTTGATTGCTTTTGAACAAATAAATACCGGTGAAATTCACCTGGCACTTAAAAAAGGCGATTGGCAAAAAGACGAACCGGTTTTGGTAAGGGTGCACAGCAGCTGTATGACCGGTGATATATTAGGCTCACTGCGCTGCGATTGTGGCGATCAGTTACACCATGCTTTAAAAATGATTGAGCAGGCAGGTAAGGGTTTGGTACTTTACATGAACCAGGAGGGCAGAGGGATAGGATTATTAAATAAACTAAAGGCTTATAAATTACAAGAGCAGGGGCTTGATACTGTGGAAGCTAACCTGGAACTGGGCTTTGATATGGATGGCCGTGATTATGGCGTTGGTGCACAGATATTACGCCACCTTGGTGTAAATAAAATGAAACTGATGACCAATAACCCACGTAAACGTGCAGGCCTGTTGGGCTATGGTTTAGAAGTTGTTGAAAATGTACAAATAGAAATTGCAGCTAACCCACACAACGAAAAATACCTGCAAACTAAAAAAGATAAGATGGGGCATGAGATAATGATTGAGAGTCGGGAGTCTTGAGTCGGTAGCCGGGAGTCGATAGTCGATAGTAGGGAGTCAGGACAGGAGTATTTAAAGTTTAGCACCCTGCATTTTATTCACCACTCCCGACTATCGACTCCTGACTCCCGACTCATTTTACCTTTCCTTCTTTCCTCAACTGTCTCTTTCTTTTTTTCTCTTCGCTGGGCGCAAAAATATCTGATAGCCTGTCAAAATCTTTGCGGTAAGATAATTTAATACCCGAGCGATTTCTTTGTCCCTGTGCAAGATCAACACTGGTACGGTTAAAGCCAATTACTTTTAAAGAGCCATCATTATTAAGCGACCATTCTATATTAATATCCGGCGTTAGCAATCCCTTTTTATTTAACTGAGCGTACGGGTTATTATAATCGAGCGTACCACCAATTAAAACTACCAGCCTGCTGCTTAATACCAGTTTTAAACCGGCACTAAAATTTGCCTGTAAAAGTGCAGCCTTACTTTGCAGGTCGAAGCTGGAACTGATATCAAAATAAGTGGAAACAACTCCGTTGGTGGCTTTCTCCAGTTCTTTATTAAATAAATTGGTTAACCAGCCCGAAATTATACCGCCAATGGTGCTGGTTGCTATTCCAATCGTATTTCCGCCGGTAACAAAACCCTGGTTTTGATCTACCGAAATGAACGAATTAAAAATTAAAATGCTGGCCACCTGTTTGTTCATTTCATTTTCATCATTTTTCAATGCCTCTAATTTATTTAACACAAAAAAATCTTTGCTTATTTCGCTGGTTGGTGGCAGGCGAAATTCGAATTTAATGATTGGCTTATTTAACACCCCCGTCATGTGGGCAATGATGGTTACATTTTCTTTTTGCTTGGTAGATGAACTTAAATTACTCAGGTCTACTTTTTTTGCAAGATATTCTGCATCAATTTTTATTTGTGCCAGGTACGGATCTCCATTCCATGTAATGGAAGACCCATCCATGATGTTGAAATATTTTTGCAGAAAAGTTTGAAAATTAAACTTGTATTCACCATCGGTAATATCATAACGCCCCCTGATGCTCAGCGGTTCTTTACTGCCAACTGTAATGTTCAGCAAACCATTGCCACGCCCTTTAATAATATCACCGGTTGTTTCATCCAGTATTACATCAATTTTGCAGGCAGGGTTTGCTTTTAAATTCATGTTCACCAAAAAATTAGATTCTTTTTTACCCTTGTATTCATCTTCCATTCTGCTACCATACTGTATAAAATCAATATAATCAATCTTACCAATCTCCTTACTGCCGCTGCTTGTGGGAATGTAAATATGGCTACTGTCAACAGCCGATGGTTCGCCGTTAATATTCATTCGCATGTCGGTAACAGGGCCATTCAAAGTCATAAGTGCCCTGCCAATAACATTGCCATAAAACTGGCTGTTGTCTTTTTTGGCCGTATTTAATAAAAGCATTTTACCGGTTTCAAATCGGATGTTATCAAACCCAAAATCATTAAACCATTTATGCTGCAGTTTACCACTGGCAGTACCGGTATTGTTTAAAGTATCCCTTAACTGCAACAAACCAAAATCAATTTCATCCGGATTAAAAATTATGGTTTCGTTGGTGAATTTATATTTACACTGGGTATAAATTATTTTTAATTCGCCTTCGGTAATGTTTACAGTGCCGGTAACAAAATTATGATCGGCACCACTGTAAACCCGCAGGTCCTGGGTATTGATATCTCCTTTTATTTCACTAAAAATTCCACCCAGGTAATTATTTAAAAGGCTGATGTCGAACTTTTCGGCACGCAGTGCAAAATTCATTTTATTAACACTGGAATCTTTGTAGTTATAAGTGCCATCAATATCAAACTTATTCTTATCGTTATCTGCTTTGCCCTTAGCTGTTATAAGCCCTGTAGTTGTATTTACATTGCCCTTTATTTTTACGGTGCCTATTTCTTTATTATCAAGCCTGAACTCTTCTGCTTCTGCATCAAATTCAATAATCTGTTTGCCAAAGGGATCTTTTAATTTAAGGGTGCCAGTTAAAATACCTTCCAGCCTGGGCTGCTTTAAAATGAGCGATGTAAAATCATTGATGTTTACTGTTTTCAGTTTGGCTACCAGGTTTGCTTTGCCGCTCTGTTCATCAGGCTCGGTAGAGATAATGATCTCCTGGTTGCCCTGTGTAAAGCGTACGTCATTGGCTTTTATAACAGATTTACGCAGTGTTATCTCACCATCTTTAGACAGGCTCCATTTTTTATCATTTAAAATAAATGAAGAAGGGGCGAAGTTGATCTTTACTCCATCAGTAAATGTTTGCACCCTTGCATTTAGCTGTGCATCGCTGATGGTTTTACTGGCACTGGTTGATAACTGAATATTTGAAATATCGTTACTGGAACTTAAAATGAATTTTGTATTAGGAAAATGCAGACTGTCGGACACAGAAAAATCTCTTACAGATACAATCGTATTTAAACTGTCGCGGTTTCCTTTGCTTGCTAACTCAATATTTTCAAAACTTTTACCATCATAACTAAACTGCGGTATAGAAGCATTGATGTTAAATTCATTTTGTGCCAGCCGGAGGTTGCCAGAAAAAACGGAGTTGTCAAAACCGCTTAAGCGTTTTTCAAACAGTTGCACATAATCATTAACGGCTTTTGTTTTTATCAGGAAAGAAAAATCCTGGTCGCCAATGTCATAACCGGGATCTTTAAAATACGATGGGTAATAGCGGTTAAGAAAAACACTGAATGCATCGGGCAGCTCCATTATTTTAAACCGGCCGGTAATATTGCCTTCTACTTCATTGCTTTGAACAGAGAGTGTTTTTCTGCCACTGTCCATAAACGAATTCAGGTTTAAATAATCGAAAGATAATTGTGTGGTGTCATGCAAAAGTGTAGCGTTGTACATTTTTGCAGTTCCCAAAAAATTATCAATGTTATTGCCTTTAAAATCAAAGTTTAAAAGGCCAGATAAACTGAAAACTCCCTTGGTAATCCTGAGCTGCTGCAGGTTTGCTTTTTGCAGATCGGCAGTAAAATTAAATCTGGTACTGTCTCCCGATAAACTAACAGAACCATTCAGGCCCACAATCTTTAAATTGGGGTCATCAATATCCAGGTTACCTGTAAAAAGGTTTTTTACAAATTTTCCGTTAACAGTTATGTTTTGATAAGGATAGCCGGAAAATTCCAGTTTGTGAATTTTACCGTCAAAATTGGCATTCAGGGTTTTTATATTAAATCCACTTCCCTTAACTTTTCCATCAAGTGCAACAGCTCCTAATTTGGAGTTATTAAAAAACCTGCCCAGATTAAAACCGGCCGAAGAAATTTTACCGGAGTAGATGGGTGGCTGGTTGGCGGGTAATTTCATATTTAAATCTGCATTCACATTACCTAGACTTGTACTGATATTGCCATACGCAACAAAGTCGTTAATAAAGCCTGTAAAATTTCCTTTAAAACGAATATTGCCTAACTGGCTTAACTGAGGTGTTTTGATAGATTTTAACGAAGGTATAAGCGTAACAAGATCATTGTAATTGGTTTGTAAGTTGTTCGATTTAATATCAATAAATGTATTCCTGATATCAGGCAAACCCTTTAAGGTAATATCGCCATCTAAAGTGGTGTTGGCACTTTTTACAATTATTTTTTTTCCGGCAAGGTTATCTATTGCCCCTTTTACATTTCCCTGGAAATAAAAAATACGGTTCCAGGTTTTTACGGCAGGTGCAAAATAAGCAATATCATCACTATGAATCTTACTGTCTTTAAAATTACCTTCAAGCAATACGTTATGTATAAAACTCCTCAGGTCGTCGTTAAAATTTTTATAGCGCATGGAGTAATAATCAGAAATCCTGCTTTTGCCGGTTTCAATCAGCAGCTTGCTGAATTCCATAATATCGGGCGTGAATTTTATTTTTGACTGCAGGTTGGTAACTGCAAATCCACTCCGTTCTTTTGTTTTTAATTTTAAATCAGTGGTTAAAGTGTCATTAATAAAAGAAACGTTTTTCAGGTTGCCTGTAATTTCGGTAAACTGGATATGTTGTGGATCGAAGCGATCAGTAAAAATTCCACGGGGAGTTTCAACATCATATTTAAAATTGGCATTATTAAGTTCAATATTTTTTATCCCGATATCCCAACCGCCTGTATTCCATTGCAACGCAGAAAGTACTGGTATTTTAGGAACAAGGTCTCTCAGGTTATCATTTGCAACTATAGGTTTGTTACCCTTGTAAACAGATTGGATGAATACAGGCGCATTTAATGTCAGGTCAGATATGCTTATTTGTTTCTTATTAAAGTTAATCAAGTCTGCTTTAAGATCCAGATTCTTTATGCCCACTTTCATATCCTGGCCAATCCATTTATCTTCTTTATTAAAAATAACATTTTCAAATTTTAATACCTGCAGGTCAAATTCAATTCCTCCCTTTGTAACGGTATCTTTTTTTGGGCTTGAAAAATAATCTACCAGAAACTGGTAATTCCAAACAGAGTCGGTTCGGTTTATATTTACAACGGCATCGGTTAGCCCAAAAAATTTAAGTGTGGCATTATCTTTAAAGAAAAACCAATCGGTAATATTTACTTTGGCAGCACCGGCATAAAGCAGTGTGTCATGTTTCCTGTCTTCTACCAAAAGTCTTTCAAAAGAAAGTTTATCAAAAAAACCTATATTAATGTGCCCGATTGAGATTTTTGTTTTCAGGTTTCGGGAAATGGTGTTGGTTACTTTTGAAACCGCCCAGTTTTGTACAGCAGTTATTTGTAAAATGCCCCAGGTAGATAAGAACAACAATATCAGGATGAGAAAAAATGAGATCTTATGCCTTGTCTTTTTATAAATAATGCCCCATGCCAAAGCCCAGCCCAATAGTGAAATAATAAAAAGCAGGGTTGAGGCAGGGCTCACATAAATAAATAAAACGGCAAGCACAAGCCAAAACAGCAGCGTGAGCAAAAACCATTTTAATATGTTAAAGATTTTGTGCAGAGTTAAATATTAGGTGTAAAAATAGCTAATAGGCTTTGTAAAGGCAAATACAGTACCAAACTTTAAATTAAATTTACAGTTAAAAACCAGCAGCAATCAGGGTTTTGTATGCATTTGCTGGTTAAATTGATTGGAATACCCTTTTGCAATGGAAAGATTTTTCCAATCTTTATTTTTAATAATCTTGCCCAGGTAAATAATTTGCCCCACATGATAAGGATAATGTGCCATTTGCCGGTTGATTGCATCTATTACCAGCAGGCCCTCGCTACGTATGTAAATGGTTTTAAGCAGATCTTCTTCGGTGAGAGAATTCAAACTGTTCAGCAAACAGTTCCAGCCTTTTTGCCATAAATCAATTAATTGTTGTCTTTTTAAATGTTGTTCTTCAAATTCAGTATCCCGGTTGCGCCAATCTTTTTCACCATCGGTGGTTAAAAAATCGGTCCAGCGGCTAAGCATATTACCGGCGGTATGCTGAATAATAAGGGCGATGCTGTTGCTTTCGGCATTGGGTGTAAAATGAAAATCTTCTTCATTGAGTTGAGTAAAAGTTTTATCACCGAGGTCTTTGTAGTAACTCAATCTTTTAATGGCACTGTTTAAAAATTCTGTCCCTATACTCATGACTAATTTTAACTTTTGATTTTTGATTTTTTACTTTTTCAATAACCTCTTGCGTCATCGTCGCCTCTCTTATCACCAACTGCTACTATTTTTTTATTTTTAATCTGGATAATCTCTAACCTGCTCCAGGCGCCCCTTGGTTTAAGGATATATCCCATTGCTTCCAGTTGTTTTTTTATATCTTCCGGAAAATCCTTTTCAACCGAAACCCAATCCGGCAGCCACTGGTGATGAAACATGGAGCTGTTAATGGCATCATTGGGGCTCATATTAAATTCCAGCACATTTACCAATGCCTGAAAAACACTGGTAGGTATGGTAGTGCCACCGGGTGTGCCAACTACCAGGTAGGGAAGGCCGTCTTTTAAAACAATGGTGGGCGTCATACTGCTTAACATTCGTTTACCTGGAGTAATGGCATTTTTTGCGTTGCCTATAGCGCCATACATATTGGGTGCGCCAGGCTTTACGCTAAAATCATCCATCTCGTTATTTAATAAAAAACCTGCGCCGCCAACAACTGTGCGGCTGCCATAACCACCATTTAAAGTAGTGGTTACCGATACTGCATTGCCATAAACATCCAGCACACTTAAGTGGGTAGTCTCTTCACTTTCCTTTATCATGCCTGCAGTGGTAGTTTTGCTGCTGCCTGCTTTGCCGGGTTCGTAGTCTTTCATGCGTTCATTTAAATAAACTTCGCTTACCATTGTTTTTACCGGCACTTTCACAAAATCAGGATCGCCTAAAAATTCGCCACGGTCCGCAAATGCCCTGCGTTCTACTTCGGTCATCAGCTGTACCGATGCCGCTGTTTGAAACTTCATGGCAGCAATATTTCTCCCTTCAATCATCTTCAGCATCTGTTGTATTATAATGCCGCCGCTGCTGGGCAGCGGCATGGTAATTATCTGGTAACCTTTGTAATTAAAATCAAGTGCTGTTCTTTCTTTTGCCTGGTAAGCTTTAAGATCATCTAAAGAAATAATACCCTTTCCTTTCTGCATTTCTGCAACAATAAGCCTGGCGGTTTCTCCTTCATAAAATCCTTTTTGCCCATTGTTACTAATTCGTTTTAATGTATTGGCTAGATCTTTTTGTATTAAAATATCACCGGCCTTCCAATCGGTTTCTTTCACAAATGCAACTGTAGTTGTATTCAATGCAAGAAATTCTTTTTTCATATTGTTGAATGATGCAGCCTGCGCAGCCGTAAGTGCAAATCCTTTTTCAGCAAGTTCAATGGCGGGTTGTATCAATGTTTTAAAAGGTAGTTTTGCATATTTCATGCTGGCAAATAATCCGGCAACGGTGCCAGGTACGCCTGCAGCTAAATGCCCGTCAAGCGACAAATTCTTAATCGGGTTACCGGCTGCATCCAGGTACATATCACTGCTGGCTTTAGCCGGTGCTTTTTCACGATAATCCAATGTGATATTTTTACCACTTTTTAAATGCGCCACCATAAAACCACCGCCACCAATATTGCCGGCACCGGGGTATACAACAGCCAAAGCCAGTTGTGTGGCAATAGCAGCATCAACAGCATTGCCTCCTTTCTTTAAAATACTCAGACCCACCATGCTGGCCAATGGATGGGCCGATACAACTGCACCTTTGCTGCAGTTTATATTTTTTTGAATTGAATAACCCCGGCTGTCAATCTTTTGTGCTTGTGTACAAATTGCAATGCCAGCAAGTATAAATACGAGGGGCGTAAAAAATAAATTCTTAAAATGCATGATGAATATTTCTCCGAATTTACTTTATTACTGGCAGATATGCTCAATCGGGTGACTGTTTTGTTACCTGCAGTTAAAGACTGATATTCATATAATGGATAAGTGGAAGATGCAAGTCAGTTGCTTTCTTTATTTTCACATATATTTCACCAGGTTTATTACCATATTTGCTGAAATTTGATTTTTTAACAGAACCAAAATCACATAATGAACATTAGACTATTTTCATTGCTACTGCTTTTTATAAGCAATGGTTTATTTGCACAGTTAAAATCGCCCGATGAATTTTTAGGATACCAACTCGGCAGCAAATTTACCCCTCATTACAAAATTGTAAATTATTTCAACCAGGCTGCAGCATCTATGCCGCAGATGATGAAGCTGGAAAAATACGGCGAAACCAATGAAGGCCGGGATCTGTTGCTGGCCATTGTTTCAACACCTGAAAACATTGCAAAGATAGAAGAGATAAGAAAAAATAATTTGCGGCTTACAGGTATGTTGAAAGACAAAGCTGCTGATATAACAGCACCTGCAATCGTTTGGTTGAGTTATAATGTGCATGGCAACGAAGCCAGTTCTTCGGAAGTTTCGATGAAGGCTTTGTATGAATTACTAACTCCTTCCAACACACAAACAAAGAATTGGTTGAAGAATACGGTCATCATTATTGACCCTTGTTTAAATCCTGATGGTAGGGACCGGTATGTAAACTGGTTCAATCAAATGGTTGGAAAAAATCCCGATGCAAATGTAAATAGCAGGGAACATAGTGAACCATGGCCACAAGGCAGGCTTAACCATTATAATTTTGATCTTAACCGTGATTGGGCCTGGCAAACGCAAATTGAAACACAGGCCAGGATGAAAAAATACAATGCCTGGATGCCGCAGATACATTGCGATTTTCATGAGCAGGGAATTAACAACCCTTATTATTTTGCACCGGCTGCAGAACCTTTTCATGAAGTGATTACAAAATGGCAAAGAGATTTTCAGTTCACCATTGGGAAAAACCATGCAAGATATTTTGACGCCAATGGCTGGTTGTATTTTACCAAAGAAATATTCGATCTGTTTTATCCGGCTTACGGAGATACTTATCCAACTTATAATGGTGCTATTGGTATGACTTACGAGCAGGCTGGTAGTGGCTCGGGGGGATTAGCTGTAGTAACGAACGATGGTGACACACTTACTTTAAAAGACAGGATAGCCCATCATTTTACTACCAGCATGAGTACCATTCAGATCGCTTCTCAAAATACTGATAAGCTCATCAGTGAATTCAAAAAATATTTTGATGAAGGAACCACCATTGGAACCGGAGAGTACAAAACCTACGTGATAACTGAAACCAATGCAGGCAAGCGTGAAGCGCTGCGTAATTTTTTTGAAATAAACGGGATCAATTATGGAAGTGTAAGTAGTGCTTCCATTAAAGGCTACAATTATTTTACCGGTAAAGAAGAAATATTTGCTGCCACAAACAGTTTGGCTGTTTCTGCATTGCAACCAAAATCTGCTTTGGTAAAAGTACTTTTTGAACCCCGGTCAAAATTAAGTGATTCGGTTACTTATGATATAACAGCATGGAGTTTGCCTTTTGTTTATGGCTCACAAACTTATGCGGTTAAAGAAAAACTACCGCTTGGTAATTACAACAGCCTCAATAAAAATGCAGTGGTACCGGCAACGGCATACGGTTATCTTGTAAATTATAACTCGTTTGCCGATGTTAAATTTTTAACAGCTTTATTAAATGCAAAAATTAAAGTGCGCTTTGCCGAAAAGGAATTTACAGCAAATGGCAAATCTTTTCAAAAAGGAACCATCATTATTTTAAAGAAAGGAAACGAAGATAAATTACAACAGTTTGCCGACCTGGCTCAAAACTATAATGCAGCTGTAACAACTGTAAGCGGCGGCTTTATGGATACCGGTTTTGATTTTGGCAGCGAAAAAGTACATCTAATTAAAAAGCCGGTAGTTGCCTTGTTAACCGGTAAAGGAGTCAACCCTAATGCAGCTGGTGAAGTATGGCATTTATTTGAGCAACAACTGAATTACCCCATTAGTTTAATAAATGCTGAAGAAGTTGATGGCATTGCTTTAAAAGGTATTGATGTTTTGATATTGCCAGATGGCAATTATAAATTCTTAAAAGACAAAGAAGCTGCAGCGGAAATTAAAATGTGGGTGCAGCAGGGTGGAAAAATGATTGTGCTGGATAATGCCGCAGCACAGGTTGCAAAAGCCGATTGGGGTATTAAACTAAAAAAGGCTGACGATGAAGACAAGAAAGACGATAAAAAAGATGATAAAAATTTATACATTGATGTAAAACGTTACGAGAACCGTGAAAGGGATGCAGTGGTAAATAATATTCCCGGGGCTATTTATAAAGTAGAGCTGGATAATTCACATCCTCTGGCATTTGGGTATGACAACAATTATTATTCACTTAAACAAAGTGGTGATATGTTTGAATTTATGAAAGAAGGATGGAATGTAGGCATCATCAAGAAGGAAAATCAAACGGCAGGTTTTGTTGGAAGTGCAACCCGTGAAAAAATTAAAGACGGTACTGTAATTGGTGTAATGCCCATGGGCAGCGGCTCTGTTGTGTTCTTTGCTGATGATCCTATTTTTAGAAATTTTTGGGAGAATGGTAAGATGTTGTTGGCGAATGCTGTGTTTTTAATTGGGCAATAAAAAGTCAAAAGGGAAAAATCAAAAGTCAAAAAATCAAGGTTTAAATATTCAGTATGATTAAGAAATCAGCAATCGCATTTTTAATTTTTAATTTTTCATTTTTAATTACTCATGCACAAACCCCAAAGTCCTACACTTCTGCAGAAATATTATTGCAGCTGAAAAAACTCAATGTGCTTGGCTCGGTATTATACATCGCTGCACATCCGGATGATGAGAATACAAGACTGCTTGCTTACCTAGCCAACGAAAAATTATACCGCACCGGTTATTTAAGCTTAACCCGTGGCGATGGCGGACAAAATTTAATAGGAGATGAACAGGGTGTAGACCTGGGTTTGATACGCACACAGGAATTACTTGCAGCCCGCCGCATTGATGGCGCCGAGCAGTTCTTTACCCGTGCATTTGATTTTGGTTACAGCAAAAGCCCGGATGAGACCATGAAATTTTGGGGCCACGATAAAATATTAAGTGATGTGGTTTGGGTAATACGCAAAATCCGTCCCGATGTAATTATTACCCGTTTTCCCACAACCGGCGAGGGCGGGCATGGTCATCACACAGCATCGGCTATACTTGCTGGTGAGGCATTTGATGCAGCAGCCGATGCAACAAAATTTCCGGAGCAGTTAACGAAAGGTGTAACAGTTTGGCAGGCAAAAAGAATTTTATGGAACAGCTTTAATTTTGGCGGAACAAATACTCAAAAGGAAGATCAGTTTAAAATGGAATGTGGCGATTATAATGCTATTCTCGGAAAAAGTTATGGAGAGATTGCCGCCGCCAGCCGCAGCCAGCACAAGAGCCAGGGCTTTGGTGTGCCTGCACAACGAGGCAGCGTGATAGAATATTTAAAAACCATAAAGGGAACAACACCCATAAATGATTTGTTTGATAATGTAGATGTAAGCTGGAAAAGAACTGCCGATGCTTCGCTTGCAAATACGGTAAATAAGATCATTGAAAAATTTGATGTATCGTATCCTGAAAAATCTGTGTCGGCATTGGTTGACCTGTATAAGAAGATAGAAATTTTGAAAGATGATTACTGGAAAGAGCAGAAATTAAATGCACTTAAAGATATCATCCAGAACTGCGCCGGTTTATTTATGGATGCTACAACCAATACCCAGTATGCAATACCAGCCGATAGTTTAAAAATAAACCTGGTTGTAAACAACCGTTCAGGTGCCAATATTTTAAGCGCCGATGCTCATATTAATGATGACTATATCATTTTTGACCAGTTAAAGAAAAATACAAACGCTTTACAAACCTATACCATGTACCTAAGACCTGGTACAAAAACTACGCAACCTTACTGGCTGCAAAACCCTATGGAGAAGGGGAGTTTTAATGTTACCGATCAGCAGCTGATTGGCAGAGCAGAGAATGATCCTTTTAGTGTCGTTTTTAGTATGTTGATTGAAGGCAAGGAATTTAAGTTTACAAAACCAATCCGATATAAATATACTGATCCTGTGAAAGGGGAATTGTATCAGCCGGTGAATATTATACCTGCTTTTTCGGTAAAATCTGTTCCTAAACTTGGCGTGAACAGCAAATTAAATGATTGGGAAGTAAAATCATTTAAAGATAAAAACCCTTTTAAGAGCTATGTAAAAACTGAAAACACGAGATCTATCGTTGGATACAATAATGATACTGTACTTGCGAAGGGACAGATCATAAAATTGTTTGACAAACCACACATTAGTGAGGTTCCGCTTTATGATAAAACACAGTATTTTACATATCACGATACATTGTTCCAGGAAAATGGCAATCCTTATTTGGGGCTTCATCAAATAGAATATGATCATATTCCTTTTATCAGTTACACCCAGCCGGAAGTGTTTACGTCCAAAGATTTTGATCTGAAAACTGAAGGCAATTTTGTTGGCTATATTCCCGGTGCAGGCGATAAGGTTCCGGAAGCTTTGCTGGCCATGGGTTACAAGGTTGTAACGCTGAAGGAGAGTGATATGAAAGCTGCTAACCTTAAACAGTTTGATGCGATTGTTACTGGTGTTCGTGCATACAATACCAACGATTGGATGAACAATGTATATGATGACCTGATGCAGTACGTAAAGGAAGGCGGTCTGTTGCTGGTGCAATACAATACCAGTAACCAGATAGGGCCGGTTAAAGCAAAAATATCGCCTTATCCTTTTAACATCAGCAGAAACAGAATTACTGATGAAGAAGCGAAAGTGAATTTTTTAATTCCCGATCATCCGGCATTAAATCATCCAAATAAAATAACTGATAGGGATTTTGATGGCTGGATACAGGAGCGTAGTATTTATCATGCTGAAAAAGTTGATAGTGCTTACAAAAATATTTTAAGCATGAAAGACCCCGGAGAAAAAGAACTGGATGGCAGCCTCATCATTGCCAATTACGGCAAAGGAAGATTTGTGTACACCGGTTTAGTTTTTTTTAGAGAATTACCTGCAGGTGTGCCTGGTGCTTACAGGTTGTTTGCGAATTTGATTGCTAACCCCCTCCGCCCCCTGAAGGGGGAACCAAAGTGAAGATAGTTGCGAAGAATAGTGCGATTTTAGAGTAAAGAAAAATTTAAAATCTTTTGAAATAAAATTATGCAAAACGAGAGATCATATTGGAGCAAATGGTACTTAGCTGTGCTGCTTTTTTTAATTGTGCAAATACTTATTTTCTACTTTGTCACACAGTTTTTTAATTAAGATTTGTTCTCATGCAGAATAAAAAAGAGACTCAAATTATTTTACTCTTAAAAGCTCCGCCAGCTGGCGGATTTGGCGTATGAGCGGCATTGACTGGATCATATTATGTGTAACGCTTGCTGGTATCGTTTTGTACGGTATCTATAAAAGCCGTACATCCAAAAACCTGGAAGGTTATTTTTTAAGCAACCGTTCCCTACCCTGGTATCTTGTTTTATTCAGCATTATGGGTACGCAGGCAAGCGCTATTACTTTTTTAACCGGTCCGGGGCAGGCTTTCAGCGATGGGATGCGTTTTGTACAATACTATTTTGGTTTGCCCCTGGCAATGATCGTCATCAGTATATTTTTTGTACCGGTTTTCAGCAGGCTAAAAGTGTATACTGCTTATGAGTTTTTAGAAAACCGTTTCGATCTTAAAACCCGTACACTTACTTCGTTTTTATTTTTATTGTCACGTGGGTTAAGTACCGGCATCAGTATTTTTGCGCCATCCATTGTGTTAAGTTCTTTAATGGGCTGGAACATTTATTACACCAACCTGGTAATGGGAGGCATACTTATTATTTACACCATGAGCGGTGGTGCCAAAGCAGTAGCACATACACAAAAGCTGCAAATGATTATTGTGTTTGTTACACTTTTTATTGTTGGATATTTGGCCGTTAAATTATTGCCCGATGCCATTGGTTTTACCGAAGCTTTGCATAAAAGTGGTGAATTGGGAAAGATGAACATCATCACCAGCGGCTTTACAGATAAGGGTTTCGACTGGAAAGATAAATACAATATCTGGAGCGGATTGATTGGTGGATTTTTTTTAGCGCTTAGTTATTTTGGTACTGACCATAGCCAGGTGGGCCGTTATCTTACTGCAAAAAATGTAAAGGAAAGCCGTAAGGGTTTACTGATGAACGGGCTTGTGAAAGTGCCCATGCAGTTTTTTATTTTACTCATCGGTATACTCATCTTTTCGTTTTACCAATACAATAAAGGCCCGGTATATTTTGATCAAGTAACCATGCAGGAAGCGAAGCAAACAGTAAAAAAGGATTCATTGAATATGCTGGAGGCACAGTATGACGCAGCTTTTGCAGGCAAGAACATAACTGAAGCAAATGTCATTCGCAAAACTTTTAAAGGCGTGATGCAGCGGGCCTTGCCAGAGCAAAAACCAAACGATACCAACTTTATTTTTCTGTGGTTTGTAAAAGAAAATTTACCCGTGGGATTGATAGGATTAATTTTTGCCATCATTTTTCTTGCAGCCTGGGGAAGTATTGCTGCGGCACTCAATTCGCTGGCAGCCTGTTCGGTAGTTGATTTTCACAAAAAATTCTTTGTAAAAAAAGAAACAGAACTGGAAGAATATAAAGTAGCCCATTGGTATACATTGGGCTGGGGTATATTCTGTATCATCATTTCAATGTTTGCTTACAATATTGGTAACAGCCTTATTGAAGCAGTGAATATTCTGGGTTCATTGTTCTATGGTGTGATACTGGGTATTTTTCTCGTAGCTTTCGGGATGAAGTTCATCAGGGGGCATGCTGTTTTTTATGCAGCCATCATTTCAGAATTACTGATTATCATTATCTACAAAATGGACATTGTTTCATTTTTATGGCTGAATGCAATTGGTGCTATCCTGGTTATTGCATTGGCTTCTATACTTCAACTTGCTATAAAGCAAAAAGCACTGCAATAAAAAGTTGTTGTCATTCCAACGAAGGAGGAATCTGCCAAACTACTGTACAAATGCTGAACAATATTAACAAAGTTTGGCAGATACCTCGTACTTCGTGTTGAAAGCATAAAAAAGCGCTGCAGTAATGCAACGCTTTTTTAAAAATATTTTGCCTGATCTATTTTAAAGTCTTCTGCAGGTCTTTGTTCATTTTCACATAATCATCATTTTTAGCAGCAGCAGCCAATTCCATAGATTTTTTTGAACTCTCCATCGCCGCGGCATTATCACCCATTTCTTTTTGAATTTTTGCTTTGTAAAGCCACATCCAGAATGCTTCCTTATTGCCGTCAATGGCCTTGGTTACATTTTCCAATGCAAGGGGTAAATTCTTATCATATTCATTGTAGAATTGTGCAGCCTGCCAATAAGGTTTTTTGTCTGTTTTCATAGCAGCATCAATTTGCCCCCTTACTTTATCCAGAAAGCTGGCAACAAGTGGAATGGAAATTGAAGTTTTTTCCCATTTAATATCCAGGGAGCAGGTGGTGGCTTTTACATCCGAAAATTCCATGGTAAATGATTCTACTCTCTTTTTATTTTTTGAAGGCGCTACATTAAAACGAATAACATCTTCGCTTTCTTTGTATCCATCTATACCCCAGTTTTTAAGTCCTTTATTTAAAATCACCTCCCAGGTATCAACGCCGGGAATTGTGTATAGTACGTATGTGCCGGTATCTAATTTTTTACCACCAATTTCAACAGGCTCATTAAAAGAAATTTTAGTTGCACCATTGGCACCGGTACGCCATAATTTATTGTAAGGAACCAGGTCGCCAAAAATTTTGCGCCCTTTAGCTGCCGGCCTCGAATAGGTTAACTCAATACTTCCAACACCAAACTCCTGTTTTACGGTTTGTGTAGGTGATGGGGCAGGCATTTTTACCTGTGCAGTGCTTAACATGGCAAAGCCTGCTAATGTAAGCGCTGATAATAATATTTTTTTCATATAAAAATTTTGCACACAAGTTACATAAATCTTCATAAAGAAAAGAAAGGGAACTATTTGAAATAAATCAGAATTGGAGCTTAACACTGGCAGAAGTTTTTCTGCCTTTTTTAATCTTCCATTGCGGGCCTTCTAAAATAAGGCGTTTTGCTGCTTCATCATATTCGGCACCTAGCGATTTGTTTATTCTTATATTGGATATGGTTCCGTTTGACTTAACATCAAAGGTTAATTCTACTTCGCCGTGTACATTGCCTTTTAATTTCGATTCGGGTATATCCAGGTTGTTGGCAACATAAGTGTTGTAATTATCCCAACCATCTGCCGGTTCAACGTTTACAACAGAATCTTTTAAAAGGGTAGCCCTTCGGGAACGCTTGTTACCAGCCATATCAACATTGCCAATAACCGTTTTATCTCTAAATGCAGTTTCATCTTCCTGTAAAATAATTTTTGCCTGTGCCTGGTTACTGCGTAGTGCAAAAGTTTTTGGCTGGTAACCCACAGACATAACTTCTACCTGTAAAATACTGTCGGTAGATACCAACCTTACCATTCCCTTTGCATCGGCATAAGTACCAAAATTTTCTTTTTTAATGGAGATATTGGTAAAAGGGAGTGGAGTATTATCGGATGATACAACCTGTGCAGTAAAAAAATTATTAAGTACCGCTTCTTTTTTAGCCGGAGACATACTTCTCTGCCGGTTTAATAATTCTACATCATCATTTTGTTTAGTAGCTGATTTACTTTTTTCAATATTCATTTCTTTGGCTAAATCAGCGTTATTGCCTGCGGCCGACTGGTTATTATTTACCGGTGGTGCTACGGCAATAGCATTATTATTTTCGGGTGCAGTGGTTGTAGCAACGGTAGTAACCGGTTTTAATTGCGGGCCGGTAGGATTTGCAATATATTTTTCCTCAGCCTTAGCAGGCTCATTTAGTTTTGCTATTGAACCGGGTAGCGTTTTCTTTTCTTCAGTTGTTGCAGATGCAGAAGGATTCAAAGATTCTGTAACCGATGCCGGAGTGGTATTTGCATGGGATAAAATACTGTCAATTACAGTAGTTTTTGTTTGTACTATTTGCGTCTTATCAGTGTCTTCCTTTTTATTGTTATTAAAAAGGATTGTGAGTGTGGCACCGCCACCAATGATGATAACTGCGGCCGCTACTTTCCACCAGTTGCTTTTTGATTTGTGCAATGGAATTACTTTGGCTACTTTTCCTTTATTAGTAATTTCTTCCCTCAAAGCAACCAGTTGATTATTCCATTCTTTATCTTTTACTGCTTCATAACCTTCCATGGCTTCTGCTAAAAACGGATCTTCAAGCGCAGCCTTTTCCATAGCATGCATTTGCAATGGCGACAAGTTACCTGCCAGGTATTGCTCAATATCTCTTGCTGTGTAAATAATATTTTTTCCTTTATCGCTCATTAATCAAATTAATAAAATAAACCGTTGCCCAAACTCCTAACTCCTAAATCTTCCCGTCCATACAAATTTTCAAATTCCGTTTTCCATTTTGTATATAACTCCGCACTTTATTCCAATCAAATCCCGTTATCTCAGCAATTTCGTTATAACATTTGCTCTCCAGGTAAAATAGTCTTACAGTTTCCTGCTGTTCAGTTGGCAGCGTCTTCATACACTGCTCTAATTTTTTAAAATTTTCTTCTTTTTCAAAAGCTTCGTTATTTAGATGCGTAGTTTCTTCTGAATACATAAAAACCGGGTTAAATTCTGTGGTTTTCATGTTTCTGGGGCTTCTTAGCTGCATCAGGCAGTAATTTCTTGCCAAAACATGCAGCCAGCCTTTAAAATGATCTACCTCATGTACCCTCAATTTAGTGTTTAATTCGCCAAAAATATCCATAACAGCATCTTTGCATCGTTCGGTATCTTTAAAATATTTCAGGCAAACTCCATATACAAGATCCATATATCGCAGGTATAAATTGCTTAGATGACTGATATCACCTGTACTTTTAAAAGCAGCAAGCAACTCTTTGTCGGTGGAATTATCCGGAGATATGTTTTTTATAAATGCCAAGCCCCTAACCCCTAAAGGGGGATAATTGTGTTTTGTTGTTAGTAATATTAATGCTCATTCAACTATCTATTAAAAAAGGATGTTCAAATATTTATTCTCTAAAGTTCCCCCTTCAGGGGGCGGAGGGGGTGTCTGCTTTACTCAAAATACACTTTCACCGTTTGATAAAAAAGCCGGCTGTTCATATATTGGCTTTGCTGTAATTGTTTTTCCGAGAAGCCCTGTAAACCCAATAGCCCGGCTGCATTTCCTTTGTTGATGGCTATCTCCAGGTAACCGGCCGCATTAAACAATGCCAGTTTTTCACCTTCGGGCACATCAGCATAGGTTTCGCTTATTTTATCAATTACTTCATCTCGTTTAAATACAATTTTAAAGCTTCGTCCTTTTCGCTGTTCTTCAAACTCGTCTTTGTTAATGTTTACAATCACGTTCTCAAAATTATCTATAAAAATAATCTGCCCTTCAATATAATCGTTGCCCAACATGGGCCTTAAAGGATTTTTAACATGAATGGAAACGCCGGCATCACCAATGTCTTCAATCTTTTTTCCATTGTGCAACTCGTTAAATGCATGGGCAAATACCGAAGCACAGTAAAGGGTATTTTTCTGTTGATTTTTATCTAAAGCAAGTGCCACGGTTTTTTGCGGCACTTCTTCCAGTATCATGGATAATAAACCATTATCTGCACAAGCAATAAAATGGCCATTGTGCTCAGCCATTAAAAGATGTTCGGGTTTTTCATCAAATAAATTAACCAGTATTAAATGAAAAGTACCTGCCGGAAAATTTTTGATAGCATTGCGGCAAACATAGGCCGACTGCGGATAATTAAACGGAGAAAGGTTGTGCGTAATATCAACTAAAGAAAAAGCAGGGTTTGTTTGTAACAATTGACCCTTAACAGCGCCAATAAGAAAATCCTGCTGGCCAATATCGGAGGTAAGGGTTAGTAAAGACATTTTTTGTTTTGGTTAATAGTTAATAGTTAAAAGTTAATGGTTTAAAACGCACTCCTAAATAACGAGATTTGCGTTTCAGCCAATTTAACTGCTAACGTACCAATTCTCCGTTTTTAAAGAAGAATTTTTTTACCAGTTTATCTGCCAGCGAAGGAAAAAACCTATTCAAAAAAACAGTTTGCTTTCCTCTGAAAGTAAGTATCAGGGTTCTTTTTCTTTTTTCAATGGCATGTAAAATATGTGTTGCACATTTTTCCGAACTCATCATTTTTCCTTCATCCATCGGGCTTTGGCCCTGCGAATTACCTTTTTTATTTAACGCCCTATAGCGGATATTTGAAGAGGTAAAGCCCGGACAAACCCACATTACATTTACACCACTGTCTATCATCTCGGTTCGTAAGGCTTCTAAAAAACCAGTTACTGCATACTTACTGGCCGAGTAGCCGCTGCGGCCGGGCAACCCCCGGTATCCGGCAATGGAAGATACACCCACTATACTTCCTTTGCGTTCTATAATCGAATCAAGTGCCAGTTTAGTGCAATACAAGGTTCCTTTAAAATTAATATCCATCACTTTTTCTATAACCTCCACATCAAGGTCCTTCACCAGCGCCCTCATAGAAATACCGGCATTGTTTATAAGAATATCTATGCCACCATAAAATTCAATGGTGCTTTCAATAAAATTTTTGCAATCGTTGTAGCTGCTTACATCGGCCACCATGGTATGTAACGATTTGCCCGAATGCAGCAACTGCAGATCGTATAATTTATCCTGGTTGCGGGCACAGGTTGCCACTTTGGCTCCAAGGGGAATGAGTGTATCTACCAAAGCTTTACCAATGCCATCGCTGCCACCGGTAATAACTACTACTTTGTTTTTGAAAAAATCTGCATTCATATTTAATACTTATTACAAAAATAGCCTGATTAACCTGCTAAACACAAATTTACTAAATAAAAAACCCCCGAAAGCGGGGGTTTTGTGAACTGGCTGGGACTCGAACCCAGGGCCCATACATTAAAAGTGTATTGCTCTACCAACTGAGCTACCAATTCATCTTTTTAATTTTTGGATTGCAAAGATAAGGGTATTGAATTAAAAAATTCAGCCTGAAATATTTTTTTATCAACGGGTTTAAAAACATGTTGACAATATTTATATCACCATCAAACTACACCCTCTCACGTCACTGCTGTCGGCCCTTCCCAGCACTTCAAAACTTTCATTGGCATGTAATCTGCCCACATCATCGGTAGCAATAAAACTGCAACTGTGCATATTAGCCAAATCAATTACATTAATAAGGCCGGTTTGCGATCTGTTTTGCACATCGGCAGCTGTAATTATCCGAAACGGATCATCCTCATCCCTTAATACAATTTTCATCCAGTCAGGGCAGTGAAAAATTCCATCACCCTTTGAATAAGCCTGCGATAATAATTCCGTCATGCCATACTCTGAATGAACCAGGCTTACCCCCAATTGCTTTTGCAACTGTGCATGAACTTCTGGCCGGTTCAGTTCTTCACGTCTGCCTTTCATGCCGCCGGTTTCCATAACAATGGTATGCCGCAACTGCATCGGATATGCTTCTGCAAAGTCAAGCAGGGCATAGGTAATGCCAATTAACAATGTGGGCAGTTTCAGCAATTCGTTATGCAGTATGGTGCTGTGCAGTTTCTCATGATCGCATAAATAAAAACCGCTTAACGGGTTATTGCTGGCCTTTATCAATTCATCGGTCATCAATACTAAAGAAGAATTTTTTCTTTCGAGATAAGCAGGCAACAGGCCAAGTATGCATTTGTTTTGCGGCAGGCCATAAAATTTTTCGAAGCTGGTGTTAAAGCTTTTTCTGTATAGATCAATATCTTTTACAAAATGCCTGCCCGGTGTAGTTTGTGTGGTTCCGCTGCTTTCAAATACTGTGTCAGTTTCAAAGGTGCCTGTCTTTACTGCATGTGTTTTAAAAAAAGAAATGGGCAGAAAAGGTATCTTTTTTACAGCGTCAACTTCAGTTGCATTTATTTTTAATGTGTCACAAAACTGCCGGTAAATAATATTATGTTGGTATTGATGACTGAACAATTCAAGTGCTAATTCGTTGAAACCATCTTCCAAGGCAGCAAATATGCTTTTTTTGAAGTCCATATTTTTAACGGCTTGTTTCAACTGCAATGATTAAATTTGACATATAAAACACAAAGATGCGATACAGTTTACTATTTGCAATAGCTATTTTATTTTTTACGGCCTGTAAAAAAGATCAATACACCACAGCTCCACAGATTGAATTCAAATCAATTAATCCCAACGTGGCTTTTAGTAATGTCAGTTGCAATTTTCAGGATATACCTGTTTTAACCTTACGTGTAACTGATGCTGAAGGGGATCTCGGCTTTATTGATGGGCGGGATACTTCTTATGTTTTTATAAAGAACCTGCTTACTAACGATCTCGACTCAGTTAAACTGCCTGATATACGTACAGCAGCAGTTAAAAATTTTTCGGCTGATATTGATATTAATTTATGTTCTTTTCTTGCTGCAAGCACCCGACCCAGACCCAAAACCGATACGTTGTATTTTGAAGTTTATGTAAGGGATTTTGCAAAAAATGTAAGTAATACAATCCGGACAACTGATCCGGTTTATTTTATAACTCCTTAATGAAGTGGCTGCATTTCATCTTATCTCATTCAATATTTATTGCTATTTGTGCTGTTGCTTTGGCTTTTCAAACAGCGCTGCTTCTGAAACTGAATATTAATCTGTTTGTTTACGGTTTTATTTTCTTTGCAACACTTTGCAGTTATAATTTTTACTGGATAATCAGCAAGGCCACTTTTGCCTGTGATAATACTTTAGGCACGGTGCTACAGAAAGAAAAGACCGGGTTGATAATTTTATTTTTGTCAGCTATTGGCGTGTTCTTTTGTTTGTTTCAATACCCGCTTCCTGTTGAGTTTATTCTTACATCAATATTGCTTACTTGTTTGTATGTCGTGCCATTATTGCCTTTCAGGCCTTTTTATTTTATAAGAAAGGCAGGAGTATTAAAAACATTTTTACTGGCATTTACCTGGACTTATGTTACTGTTTTTATTCCATTGCAAAAAACTTACCTGCTTTTGAGCAGCGCCGAGTTATTTGTTTTTACACGCCGCTTTCTTTTTATGCTGATGCTTTGTATCATCTTTGATAACAGGGATAAAGCAGTTGACAAAATACGGGGTTTGCACAGCCTGGCAACCGTTTTAAAACCGGCACACCTCAGGGTATTTATTTATTTGATTTTTCTTGTACTCTTCACCACTAATTTTTTATACAGTTCTTATCAAATAACATTTAGTCAATCTGTAGCGCTGCACATTTCCACTTTGGTCCTGCTGGCTGTTTATTTTTATTCGCTTAAAAAACGGAGTTATCTTTTTTATTATTTTTTTGTAGATGGTATGATGTTATTTTCGGCATTAGCAACTTATATAGCCGGCATTTAAGTAATTTTGGCTCAATAAAATCTTTAAAATGGCAAAATCAAAAAAATCAAAAAGCATTCTTACCGACAATGCTTACAGCTTTTTAAAAAACTATGTCAATAATCCTTCTCCTACAGGTTTTGAAACCAGCGGACAAAAATTATGGCTTGAATATCTGAAACCATATGTGGATACAACTTTTACCGATCCTTATGGAACAGCGGTGGGGGTTATTAATCCCGAAGCTGCTTTTAAAGTTGTAATAGAAGCCCATGCCGATGAAATAAGCTGGTTTGTAAATTATATTTCGCCTGAAGGGTTGATTTACCTGAAACGTAATGGTGGTGTAGATCACCAGATTGCTCCATCCATGCGGGTGATCATCCACGGTAAAAAAGGAATTGTAAAGGCGGTATTTGGATGGCCGGCCATACATACCCGTATGAATGCCGATAAAGAAACACAACCAAAAGTTGAGAATCTGTTTTTAGATTGCGGAGCCCGAAATAAAAAAGAAGTGGAAGCCCTGGGCATTCATATTGGTGCTGTGGCAACTTATGAAGATGGTTATGAAGAAATGCCTTACGATTACCTGATTGGCCGTGCTTTTGACAACCGCATTGGTGGTTTTATGATTGCTGAAGTAGCCCGCCTGCTGAAAGAAAACAAGAAAAAACTTCCTTTTGGTTTATATATTGTTAATGCGGTACAGGAAGAAATTGGTTTGCGTGGCGCAGAAATGATTGCCCGCCGCATAAAACCGGATATTGCCATCATCACCGATGTTACGCATGATACCACTACACCCATGATTAATAAAATGATACAGGGTGAATGCAGTTGTGGTAAGGGCCCTTCGCTAACTTACGGGCCTGCAGTTCACAATAAACTGCTTGATATTATAAAAGCCACTGCCGAAAAAAATAAAATTGATGTGCAGTTTAATACCGTTAGCAGAAGCACCGGTACCGACACCGATTCATTTGCTTATGCCAATGATGGTTGCCCGTCGGCTTTAATCTCTATTCCACTGCGCTATATGCACACTACCGTGGAGATGCTGCATAAATCAGATATTGAGAACACCATCAAACTGATGTATGAAACATTACTGACATTAACACCAAAAACAAAGCTGAGTTATTTTTAAACTTATAATTTTTGAAATTGTTGTTTACTTAGAATAATCACACAAGATGGAAGACAGGTTTATTAAATATTCTAAACTGTACGCACTTATATTTTTGCTTTTTCTTTGCATACCTGTGTTATTGGGATTGGTAATTGCGGCATTTTACGGCATCTCAAAACTGGTTTCTTCTACGGTGGCTGATATTACTTTTGGCTTAGGAGTAGTATCGCTAACACCGGCTGTTTTTATGACAGTTTATTATATCTTCTTTAAGAGAACCAAAAGGCATCCTGCGAAAGCCGTAAAAATTATATCTCAAGTTATATTTGTTGCAGGATTTTTAACCAGTCTAGTTGTATTGGTTTTTGATATGATTGCCTTCTTTACCAAATTCAAGACAGATATAACAGGCTATCACGGTCTCGGCCTTACTTACCTGGCAGGTAATGTTGCGGTGCTTTTTTTAATTGCCATTGTACAGGCATTTACTACAAAAAAGGAAGTGGATTGGATGGATAGGAAAAGATAGTTCTGTCTGGCCACTAAAAGTAACCTTAAAACTAAAAGCTGTATTTGCCAGTTAAGTCATGACTGGAATTAAACGTATTTGTAGTGGCCTGACACATACAAAATGTAAATCCCCTCCCGAGAACAGGAGGGAATTTCTTTAACCCTTAAAACAACCAACATGAAACCTGTTGATAGCTTAACTACACTATATACGCATAATTGTTATAGTTGGTTTAGTTAATAATCATTTTTTTTAAAATAGCGTTTAGTAAAACACTTAAATTTGATTTTACTAATCTGTACTGAATGGAAACAACTGTTCGTTATATAGCAATTGATGATAATACCGTAGATCTGTTGATTTTAAAGGAATATTCAGCTGCATTTCCCTTTCTTGTGCATTGTGGCAGCTTTGCAACCCCTGCCGAAGGATTAGCCGCTGCAGAAATGTTAAAACCCGACTTAATTTTTCTTGATATAGAAATGCCTGAACTAAGCGGTTTAGATATTTTGAGAAAACTGAAGCAAAAAGTGCCTATTGCCATTTTTATTACCTCACATCCTGAATTTGCTTTAGAAGGCTTTGAACTTTCTGCATTAGATTATATTTTAAAACCCTTAACTGCTGAAAGGTTATTAATCACCGCAAGGCGGATTGAAGAATATTGGGAGATGAAACAAAAGGCAATTTTGTATGAAGTTCTTTTTGAAAAAGAATCGTTAATAATAAAAGACGGGTATAGCCAGATAAAACTTCCGCAACAGGATATTATTTACCTGGAAGCCATGCAGGACTATACAAAAATAGTAACTGAAAAGAAAAATTACCTGACCTTAGCCACTTTATCCGGATTTCTTGAAAAAATTACAAACAATAATTTTTTACGGGTGCACAGGAGCTATGCCGTAGCAATTAAAAAAATAAGAGAACTACATTCCAATAAAATTGTATGCGGAGATATAGAAATTCCCATTGGAAAAACATACAGAGCTTCGATAGCCCAGTTAAAACTTATTTAGCCAATACTATGTTTTTAAAATCCATCATAACTACATTTCTTATTACCTTTTCTTTATGCTGCCCGGCACAACAAATTACTCACCAGCAAATGCTGGATGAAAAAAAAAGCAGTCTTGAAATAATTATGGCTACTTTTTCCGGCAAACCCGAAAGCTTTGATGAACTGATAAAAATAGGCACCCAAGGGCTGTCTATTGCAACATCATCCGAACATAGTTACAGGTTTCTGTTTCACCAGGCTATAGGTACCGGGTATTATTACAAACAGGATTTTACATCAGCTAAAGAAAATTTTGAAGCGGCAAATTATGAGGCGGTGAGAGGAAAAATGATAGAAAAAAGTACAAAGCCGCTTGGTAATTTGATCTCCATATATCATTATATGGGTTTGCAGTATAAAGCTGATTCTGCAGCACAGCTGTTAAAACAAATTGCTGAAACTGTTGATACTTTGAAAAACAAGAGTGATATCTACTATAACCTGGGACTTTATAATCAGCAACAAAAATTTTATTACAGCATTGCACTGGATAACTTTTTAAAAAGTGCAGAACTATACAAACCAATAGCAGACACTGCTACCACTGTTAAACTAAAAACAGATTATGGCACCCGTTTAATGATGGTTGCCGAAATATACTTATACCTTAAACAACCACTTAAGTCGCTGCAATACCTCAACGAAATAAAACCTTACCTCAATCTTTCAAAAATTGTTGACATAACAGCTTATGGTAAATTCATCAGGAGTTATGTACAATTGAATAATAAGACAGAAGCTTTAAAATATTATAATCTCTTACATCAAACTGCTGAAACTTCGCCCGGCAAATGGTCTGAACTGGTCTCCTCAAATTTAGAGATGGCTTCTCTTGCATTGAAAGAAAAAGATAATCCGCTTGCCAAAACTTATATTGATAAAGCAGATAATCAATCGAAACTGGATAATAAAGAAATTTTAACCTCGGCTGTAAATTTATTGTATGGTGATTATTATAAAGCGATAAATGATTATCAACAGGCTATCAATTATTATAAAATAGCCGAGCCGGGATCTGCTATTTATAATAAAGAACAATATGCCGACTTATTAAAATCTCTGGCAGCTGTTCAAATATTGGCAGGCAGTAAAAATGAAGCGGCCTCCACATTTACTAAATATGTATTGGTTTCTGATTCGCTTACTCACCGGAAGATTGAATTAAACCTTGCCGAGATGGAAGCGGTTTTTCAGAATAAAAACAAGGAACAGCAAATCGCAACAAAAAACATCCAATTATCTGCTGCCCGAAAACAACGGCTATGGCTTATTGCCGGATTATCATTGCTCTTTCTGGTTGCTGTTTTATTAATTGTTATTTATAGGAATAAAAAGAAAACTGCCGACATACTTGATGATAAAAATAAGACATTAGCCAAACTCAATACCGACCTGGAAGAAGCAAATCAAACCAAAGCAAAACTCTTTAGTATCATCAGCCACGATCTGCGTTCGCCCATAAGCCAGGTGTATCAATTTTTAAAATTGCAGCAACTGAACCCGCAATTATTAAATGAGCAACAAAAAAATGAGTTGAGTTTTAAAATACAAACAGCCACCGGCTCCTTATTGGAAACCATGGAAGATTTATTACTCTGGAGCAAAACACAGATGAATGAGTTTAAAACCAATATGCAACATATAGCCTTGTTACCGATAGTGGATGCCTGTACAAAATTGCTGCAATTAAATACAGAAGCAAAAAATATAAGTTACAACATAGCCATTGCCGAAAATGTAATGGTGCAAACAGATCCATATTACCTGCAAACTATTATCAGGAACCTGTTGCAGAACGCAGTAAAGGCTTCGCCGGAAAACAGTGAAATACAAATAGGCACTCAGGAAAAAGCAGAGGGCCTGATATGCTATATTCAAAACCAGGGCGGGGTATTTAGCCAGGAACAATATAAACACATCATAAGCAGTGAAGAACATGCCAAAAGCCTGAATGGGCTTGGACTTAGGCTCGCCGATGATTTATCTCAAAAAATAGGTGCCACCATATTTTTTAATATAACTGCAGAAGCCACAACCCGTGTGGAGATTATGCTTCCAAATCATTAATACTAACGCTTTCATTCCCTTCAACGATTTTAAACCTCCGTTCAGCGGTTACATTTAATCAGGCTTTTAAAGCAGTATACCTTTATGCTCAACAGGAAAAAATGTATTGCCTGTAATAATAAGTTTATCACATAAAAATTAATATTATGAAAAAATTAATCTTCGCTTTCCTTGCCTTTAGCCTTGCTTTTACAGCATGTAAAAAAAACAAAGATGTTATAGAACCAGCCCATCAAAATCTGGTGACAAAAAGAACCGATAACGACGGGCTGACTTTCACTTATACCTACGATGCCAGTAACAAAATGATAGCTTACACACAAAGTGCCAACCCCTCAAATGCTCCAAGAAATTATACATTTACTTATAATACAAATGGAAGTTTGGCAGAATTTTTTGAAAGTATAAGTCAAAATAAAGGGAAATACACTTACAATACTGATGGTACTGTTAATACCCAAAAAGAGTATTCAGTAAGCGGGGCTACTGAAACATTGGTGAATACGTATACTTTTACTTATGTTGCAGGTGTAGTTATTCAAAACTACATATATACCCCAACTGGTAATGGATGGAGGCAGGAGTATAAATATAATGCTAATGGAAATTTGGTTGAAGTAAAATCATACACAACCACGCCAGCAAATCCCGCCGGAACTTACTCAGGTGTTGTTACTTATGGTAATTACGATACAAAAAATACTCCTGGTTCTTCTTTTCCCGCAGCATTTAGTTTTCCGGGTTATGGAAAAAATAATGTAGGAAGTATAGTTTATTCATTTGGAACAGTGAACTATACTTATGAATACAATGCAGATGGCTACCCAATAAAAAGAATAGATGGTACCAGTATTTCAATTTACGAATACAAGCGGTTGTAAAATAATGCAACTCAAATTTAATTACCTGCAATAAATGTTTAAATTCTACAGATATGAAAAGTATAATTTTTTATTTTGTGCTAAGCTTTAGTTTGATAGCTGCTGCCTGCAACAACAAGGATACTAAAGAAAACCAGGTTGCAGATATTGAAACAGCTGACAAAGCAAAAACAGCTTCATTTATTGTAGATGGAGCATCTTACAAAGGAAATGTTAGCACACAATATTTTGGTGATAAAATAACAGGCCAGTTTTCTGTAGTTTGCCAGCAGGATGAACCACTTGCTTTATTACAGGCTGTGTTTAAAAATGAAAAAGAAGCTGCTGGTAATTTGAAACCCGCAGGGGGATTTTACTCTATGGAGCCGGGCGAAGCTTATGTTGCCTTATCAGGTCCGGCTATTGGAGATAAAGAATTTATTACAAGATCCAACTCTACAGGTACTATTACGGTTTCAGATAAAATGTTGACGATAAAAGATCTTAAATTATTCAACAGTGATAATAAAGAGAAAGTAGTTAATGCAACAATTACTTACTGATAAATACTAATAAAAAGAGATTATTATTTCAATAATCTCTTTTTATATAGGTAACAATTCTATGTTAATGCCAAATCCAGCACCTGCTGCATATTCTTCACATAATGAAATTTAATACCCTTAATATATTGCGGGTTTATTTCTTCTACATCTTTTTCATTTTGCCAGCACATGATGATCTCTTTTAAACCTGCCAAGTGAGCTGCCAGTACTTTTTCTTTAATGCTATCAACATGAAACCTTTTGATAACTTACATTACTTACGTTTTTTGATGATGTTGGTTGTGTGTAATTATTTTTTTTGCTGGATTGAACCTAAACCATTTATGTTTTAGAAAAACACCCATTTATTTAACCATTCCTTCTATTTTACTTAACATTATTTTTCAACTCGTATATGTTATTTTGGTTTAAACTAAAACTAACTAAAATGAAAAAATTATTAGCTACAATCATTCTTGTTATATTGTCTCATGTAATTATCAATGCACAGAGGCTGGTTCTTTTACCAAATGCCGGTGTACAAACTACATCTTCTACAATTAACGGCTTAAGTCCTTTTAGTTCTGTTAACAAACAATTTCAAACAAATGCAACTTTTGGTTTAAGAGGCTATTTAGATAATAAGAAAGGCAGGGGGTTGTTTTTTGGAATACAATATGTTAATGGCGGGCTAAAATATAAATATGAAGATGTAAATGGGCAAGGCTCAATGAAGAGTACTGTTAGTTTTCCCCGTTTAGAATTTGGGTATCAATTACTAAGTAAACCAGTTTATTTTAATAATATTTTAAATAACATAAACGCTAAAAAAAATAGTGGCTTATTTTTTCAAATACAGCCAATGCTGGGGTTTGGGTATAATATTTTAAATAATAATGGGGGTGTTGGTAGTAGTGGTGGAGGATCAGTTGTATTAAAAACTTATGGAGGATCCCGTGGTAATTACTCATTATTGTCTGGAGCAAATATGTATTTTGGTAAAAATGATAAACAATGGTTTTTTATTTCAGTAATGAAAAACTGGAATTTTGGTAATTATTCATATGTAGGTGTGGTAGAAACTCAATACAATGGAAGCACTTTTCAAAATAATATAAAATCTTTAGGTTCGGGAACTGCTGTAACAATTGGTATTCCTGTAAAAATTAACTTTAGAAAGAAACGAACACATTTTTAACAAAAAAATCCCGCTGCAAATTTTGTAGCGGGATTTTTTTTAATTTATTTTTTTTACGCCAGCGCCAAATCCAGCACCTGCTGCATATTCTTTACATAATGAAACTTAATACCCTTTATGTATTGCGGGTTTATTTCTTCTACATCTTTTTCATTTTGCCAGCACATGATGATCTCTTTTAAACCAGCACGGCGTGCTGCCAGTACTTTTTCTTTAATGCCGCCAACCGGTAACACCTGTCCACGTAATGTTATCTCACCAGTCATGGCTAGGTAAGGTTTTATTTTACGACCTGTGAAAGCACTTGCCAATGCACTCAGCATAGTAATGCCGGCACTTGGGCCATCCTTGGGTGTGGCGCCTTCAGGCACATGTATATGAATGTCTTTTTTGTGAAACATTTCCGGGGCAATATCCACTTTCTTGCAATTGGCTTCAAGGTAGGTGAGGGCAGTGCTGGCACTTTCCTTCATCACATTGCCGAGGTTGCCGGTGAGTTTTAATTCGCCTTTGCCTTCGCTTAGTTGTGTTTCAATAAATAAAATATCACCGCCTACATAGGTCCAGGCAAGGCCAACGGCTACGCCGGGCATATTGGCAATCTTGTACAGGTCGTTACTGTATCTTGGCTTACCCAGTATTTTTTCAACATCATTATTGGTAATAGTGGCTTTTAGTTTTCCTTTTATCACCAATTCTTTTGCCTGGTAACGCATAATGCTGGCAAGTTGCCTGTCCAGTTCCCTTACGCCACTTTCACGGGTATAATCCTGAATCATCTTTTCCAAAACCGTATCACTTAGTTTAAAACTATTGTCTTTTAAACCATGCATTTCTTTTTGCTTGGGCATTAAATGACGCTTGGCAATTTCAATTTTCTCCTCTACAGCATATCCACTCAAATCTATGATTTCCAATCTATCACGTAATGCTGCTGGTATATTATTTAAATTATTTGCGGTTGCAATAAACAGCACTTTACTCAAATCATATTCCAGTTCCAGGTAGTTATCGTAAAAGGTATTGTTCTGCTCGGGGTCCAAAACTTCCAGCAAAGCTGATGAAGGATCTCCCCGGTGATCGCTGCCAACTTTATCAATTTCATCCAGTATCATAACCGGGTTGCTCGACTTTACTTTTCGTATAGATTGTAAAATGCGGCCGGGCATGGCGCCGATATATGTTTTACGATGTCCACGTATTTCACTCTCATCATGCAAGCCACCCAGGCTAACCCTTACATATTTTCTTTGTATGGCAGCGGCAATGCTTTTTCCCAGGCTGGTTTTACCAATACCCGGAGGGCCGAGGAAACAAAGTATGGGGGATTTCATATCGCCTTTCAGTTTCAAAACAGCCAGGTATTCCAAAATGCGTTCCTTAATTTTTTGCATTCCATAGTGATCCAGGTCCAGTATCTTTTTAGCTTTTCTCAGGTCGTAAGAATCTTCGGTGTATTCATCCCAGGGCAGGTCAAGCATCAAATCCAGATGATTGTACACTACCGAGTAATCGGGTGTGGATGGATGCATACGCTCCAACTTTTCTGCTCCTTTAGTAAACATTTCCTTAGCTGCTGCTGGCCATTTTTTGTTCTCGGCCTTTTTAAGCATGTCTTTTACTTCGGCCACATTATCGCCACCCAGTTCGTCCTTAATGGCTTTCATCTGCTGCTGCAAAAAGTATTCACGCTGCTGCTTATCAAGCTCGGCACGGGTTTTATTGGTAACCTTGTTTTTCAGTTCGGTGTATTGCAGTTCGGTCTGCATCAGGTTCATCAGCAGTTCGGCACGGGCCTTAATGCTGCTTATCTCCAGCAGGCGTTGTTTATCCTTAATATCGCTGTTGAGGTTGCTGCTTACAAAATGTATCAGAAAAGAAGGGTTTTCAATATTTTTTAAAATGATGGCAGCTTCGCTGGGTAGGTTGGGCGACAGGCTAATGATCTGGCCTGCCAGGTCTTTGATGCTTCCAATCATGGCATCAAAATCGGGATCGTCTTTTAAAGCCTCATCGGTTAATACGGTGATCTTTGCTTTAAAATACGGGTCATCCGATGTGATCTCTTCAATCTTGCAACGCTTACGACCCTGTATAATGATGGTAGTGCCCCCATCGGGCATTTTAATCAGCTTGGCAATTTTTGCAACAGTACCAATATCTTCCAGATCGCTTACGGTTGGTTCTTCTACTGTACTGTCTTTTTGCGCTACTACGCCTATCAATTTGTCAGCCTTATAAGCATCAGTTACTGCCTTAATACTCTTATCTCTACCAACGGTAATGGGAATTACTACACCGGGAAACAGTACGGTATTTCTTAAAGCTAATAAAGGAATAACATCCGGAATAGGTTGATCATCAGTAGTTCCGTCATCATCTTCGTTTAAAGGAATCATAGGCATAAATTCCATTTCATCTTCCTGTCCCTGCAAATAAAACTTGTCGTTCATAATGTTCTCAATATATGGTCAAAATGTCAAAGCACCCAGTTAATTGGTTGTTTTTTGTGTGAGGTTCTGTAAGGTCAATATTAATGCCGGAAAAGGAATTAGTAACTGGTAATTGGTAATTAGGATTGACAAATCAGCTTTCTTTTCAAATATCCAGCAACTTTCACCCAATTCCAAATCCCAAATTCCAAATTACTTCCTCTACTTTTGCAGCGCATGTACATTAATTGTAACGATAAAGAACTGGAAGTACTGGAGAAAATTGCGCTTTCTGCCGAAGAATTGGGTGTGCCCTGTTATTTAATTGGAGGCTTTGTACGGGATAAGATACTGGGAAGAAATACCAAGGACATGGATATTGTTTGTGTGGGTGATGGTATTGAACTGGCTGCAAAAGTTGCTGAGAAATTTAAACCTAAACCCGAAGTAAACTATTTTAAAAACTTCGGTACTGCACAGATAAAACTGAGCCTTTCAGATGGTAAAGAAAATAAAAATTTCTCTAAAGATTTATACTCAAATAATACTCCAGTTCCTTCCCCTTCGGGGTTCCCGAGTAAAGCGAAGGGAACGAGCGAAGCTCATTGGGATGGGGCTATAGAATTTGTAGGCGCCCGTAAAGAAAGCTACAGTTATGATAGCCGTAAACCAGCCGTTGAAAACGGCACCATCGAAGACGATCAAAACCGCCGCGACTTTACCATCAACGCCATGGCCATCAGTTTAAACAAAAACGACTTTGGCGAACTGGTAGATCCATTTAACGGCATCAACGATCTTGCAATAAAGAACATTCAAACACCGCTGGCACCGGCGCAAACTTTTAGTGATGATCCGTTGCGTATGATGAGGGCCATTCGCTTTGCATCTCAATTACATTTTACCATACACCCGGAAACATTCGCCGCCATTGGCGAAAATTCAGCCCGTATTAAAATTGTAAGTGGCGAACGAATTGCCGATGAACTGAATAAGATATTGATGAGTGATAAGCCTTCGATAGGTTTTGATCTTTTGTACAAAAGCGGCTTGCTTAAAATTATTTTTCCGCAGATGGTTGATTTGGCCGGTGCCGAATATATTGATGGGATGGGCCACAAAGATAATTTTTACCATACCATACAGGTGGTTGATAATATTGCCCAAAACACCGATGACCTCTGGGTGCGCTGGGCGGCGGTTTTGCACGATATTGCCAAACCAGCCACCAAAAAATTTGAAGAAGGACATGGCTGGACCTTTCATGGCCATGAAGTAGTTGGTGGCAGGATGGTACCTAAAATTTTTACGCAGCTGAAACTACCGCAAAACGAAAAAATGAAGTTTGTGCGTAAACTGGTAGAGTTGCATTTGCGGCCCATCAGTGTTACCAAAGAAAATATTACCGACAGTGCCATACGCCGTTTGCTTTTTGATGCCGGCGAAGATTTTGAAGCATTGATGACTTTATGTGCAGCCGACATCACATCAAAAAACAAAACCAAAGTAAAACGTTTTTTAGAAAATTTTGAAATGGTAAAGCAACGTTGCGCTGAGGTAGAAGAAAAAGATCACCTGCGTAACTGGCAGCCGCCCATTACCGGCGAAATGATTATGGAAACATTCAACCTGCCACCTAGCCGACCGGTTGGCGATTTAAAAAATGCCATACGGGAAGCGATATTGGATGGGATAATACCGAATGAATATGAAGCGGCACGTGAGTTTATGCTTTTAAAGGCACGGGAATTGGGAATTAGTAATTAGGAATTGGGGTATTTGCATACACCCTTCAATTTAGTAAACAGTGTTATTAAAAAACAGTTCCTCGCCATAAACCTAATTACCAATTACCAACTCCTAATTACTTGAAATAACTATTAAAATCTTACTTTTACACCATGGCTATCTTACGTTTTAGAATTTATTGGGAAGATGATGACAGTGTGTACAGGGATATTGCAATAAAGCATACCCAGAGTTTTTTTGACCTGCACAGCACTATTTTAAAAAGCTTTGAATTTGATTCGCAGCACAAGGCAACTTTTTACCGCAGTAACGATAACTGGTTGCGTGGCCGTGAAATTTCGCTGGAGAAATATGATAAGGAATACAAGGCCGAGCCACTCATTATGGCCGATACACTTATGGGCAGCGAGATTACCAACCCCAATCAGAAATTTATTTACGAATACGATTTTAATAAGTACTGGCATTTTATGGTAGAACTGATTACTGTTGATAAAACTGAAAACACTAAATTAGTTTACCCATGTTGCATACGTACCGAAGGTATTGCACCTTCGCAATATGGTACCAAGGGTTTGGTTGACAGCCGCCTTGCCGAAATGGAAGAAAAATACGACCTGCGACCCGATGCTTTAGCAGATGGTTTTAGTGAACAGGACGAAGATGGCGATAGTGTAGAAGCGGAAGAAGAGGAAGCAACCGGCGATGGGGAGAATGATGGGTTTTAAAAGTGATGAGTTATGAATGATAAGTTATGAGTTTCTTCAAGTAAGATAAATCTCGTTTCTCTTTCCACAACTCATAATTCATAACTTATAATTTATAACTTAAGAAGAGCTCTCTACAAGCTTATACAATTTACATGACCAAAACCTGCATCGTAATCGTTGGCCCAACTGCTGTTGGCAAAACTTCGGTTGCTGTACAAACAGCGCTTCATTTTAAAACAGAAATTATATCGGCCGATAGCCGCCAGTGCTTTAAAGAGCTGCATATTGGCGTAGCCAAGCCTTCGGCAGATGAACTGGCGCAGGTAACCCATCATTTCATAAGTTCCCATTCAATAAAAGATGAAATGAACACCGGTATTTACGAGCAGTATGCACTGGATAAAGCAATGGATATTTTTAAGGAGCATGATGTGGCGGTAGTGGTTGGTGGTACCGGGTTGTATGTAAAAACTTTTTGCCAGGGTATTGATGAAGTACCGGTGGTTGATGAAAAAATACGCAAAAAAATAAATGCCGAGTTTGAATGGGAGGGACTGGAGTGGTTACAAAAAGAAGTTGAAAAAAATGATCCGCTCTATTATGCCCAGGGCGAAATAAAAAATTCACACCGCCTGCTGCGGGCACTGGAAGTAAAACTAGCTACCGGAAAATCGATCATCGAATTTCGTACGCAGCAAAAAAAGCCACGGCCTTTTAATATTATAAAAATTGGACTGGAAATACCCAAAGATCAACTGCATAAAAATATTAATAGCCGGGTAGATGCCATGATGAAAGCCGGTTTTTTGGAAGAAGTGAAGAAGCTTGTAACTTATAAAAAATTAAATGCCTTACAAACTGTTGGCTACCGGGAATTGTTTGGCCATTTGATTGGAGATCTTTCGCTGGAAGATGCTGTTGAGGCCACTAAAATAAACACCCGCCAATACGCCAAACGCCAAATGACCTGGTTTAAAAAAGATGAAGAAGTTATTTGGTGTGAGCCGGATTTTGAGAAGGTGTTGGAGAGGATAGGAACGCAGATGACACAGATTGGTACGGATTAAAACGGATTTATCTCTGTAGTAAAATTGGGATTTAAGTGCTCCGCTGGGTTTGTACCTGCAGTAAAATTGAGATTTTAGTGCTGTTTGGGTTTGTACCAGTAGCGGCGAAAAAATTGTTATTTAATAAGAATTTAGAAAAAATGCGGTTCAGCAAAACACAATTAAAGCTTCCCAATGGTATGCTGATGAAAGGATTGTGACACAACGATGTCGCCATGAAAAACCAAAGCTGGTATTCAAATTCCTAATTCCTGATTGCCCATACCTAATTCTCTAAATAGTTCTGTTTACATCAAAATTCTCTAACTCCTTACTCACAGCATTTAAGAAAGTAGAGCCGAGTGCACCATCAATAATACGGTGGTCGTAACTGAGAGAAATGTACATCATGTGACGTATGGCAATGCTGTCGCCCTGCGGGGTTTCTATAACCATGGGGCGTTTTTTAATAGCGCCCACAGCCATAATAGCCACCTGTGGCTGGTTAATAATGGGTGTGCCCATAATGCTGCCGAATGTACCTACGTTGGTTAAAGTGAATGTGCCGCCGGTAGTATCATCGGGCCTTAGTTTGCCGGTACGGGCTGCATTGGCCAGGCCGTTAACCTGTTTAGTAAGGCCGGTTAAATTAAGTTGATCGGCATTTTTTATTACCGGCACAATTAAGTTGCCGCTTGGCAGAGCAGTGGCCATACCAATGTTCAGGTCTTTTTTTATAATTATTTTATCGCCATCTACACTGCTGCTGAGCATCGGGTATTTTTTAATACACTTTACAATGGTTTCAATAAACAGCGGTGTGTAGGTAATTTTTTCGCCTTCTCTTTTTTCGAAATCTTTTTTTACTTTTTCTCTCCACATAACCAAACCGGTAACATCACATTCGGCAAAGCTGGTAACATGTGCCGATGTGTGCTTGCTGTCTACCATATGTTTGGCAATCAGTTTACGCATACGGTCCATTTCAATTACTTCTACGTTGCCCGTAAATACAACCGGAGCCTGATATTCAGTTTGTGGTTTGTGGTTTGTGGTTTGTGGTTCTGGTAAAGCAACAACAGTAGTTTGAGGTTGTTGGGTTGTTTGTTGTGGCTGGCTGCCTGTGCCTTTGTTGGCCACGTATGCTAAAATATCTTTCTTGCTTACCCTTCCATCCTGGCCGGTGCCGGGTATGTTTTCCAGCTCGGCCATGCCGATACCTTCCTGCTGGGCAATGTTTAAAACCAATGGAGAATAAAAACGAATCGCTGATTTAGATGATTGGTTTGATTGAGCTGATGGCGTTGGCTGATAAGGAATTTCCTCCACCACTTTTGCTTCTTCATATTCTTGCTGTTTTGGCGCAGGCGCTGACTGGTTATTTGAAACCGCTGCATTGGCACCCACTCTTATTTTGGCAATGATGGTACCAATAGGCACCACATCATTCTCTTTAAATAAAATTTCTTCAATTACACCTTCGGCTGTTGAAGGCACTTCGCTGTCCACTTTATCGGTGGCAATATCCAAAACAGTTTCGTCCTGCTTAATGGTATCACCTGGTTTTTTATGCCATTTTAAAATGGTGGCTTCCATGATGCTTTCTCCAAGCTTTGGCATTACTAAATCAACTAAACTCATATACTTGTTTGAAATTTGTTTGCAATCGTACTCAAAGGTAATTATTTCCGATTTAAACTACTATTTCTCGGTTAAGGTTGTGACAGTATGAATTTACGTAGCAAATTCAAAGCATTGGTAGCAGTTAACTGTATATTTCTGGCCCTGTCAAATCGGAAATAAAGTTTTTGTGCCTGCAGGTTTTCTTTATTGCCTACAGCTATCCAAACGGTGCCGGCAGGTTTATCTGTGGTTCCGCCATCGGGCCCCATAATACCCGATACGGCAATTACATAATCAGACCTAAGATGTTTTAATGCACCACGGGCCATTTGCAGTACCACTTCTTCACTAACTGCACCTTTTGTTTCCAGCGTGGTTTTATCAACCTGCAACAAATCTTCCTTTGCCTCGTAAGAGTAACTAACTACACTGCCATAATAAAATTTTGATGAGCCTACAATAGAAGTAAGCAGGTGTGCAATATAGCCACCAGTACAGCTTTCGGCAGTACACATAGTTTTGCCATTTGCCAATAACAGATTGCCCACCACGTTTTGCATGGGTTCATCTTTATCTGTTACCAGGTAATCTTTAACAAGCGCTTTAAGTTTTTCAAATAACCCTTGAATTTCTTTTTCTGTTTCAGTGGCATTAAAACCTGTTGCTGTTAAACGTAACCTAACCATACCATAATTGGGCAGGTAAGCCAGTTTTATATGTGCAGGCAGTGCTTCTTCAAAATCTTTTATCAGTTCGGCTAAAAAACTTTCGCCAACACCGGCGGTTAATAATGTATTATGAATGATGGCCGGAAATTTAAATTGCTTTACCAGCGCCGGTATCACATCATCAGTCATCAGGCCTTTCATTTCGTGCGGTACGCCTGGCAGACTTACAAATACTTTTCCATCTTTATTAAACAACATGCCGGGGGCAGTTCCTCTTTTATTTTGCAACACGGTACACACATCAGGTACTTCGGCCTGTTTTAAATTACGGTCAATAATAGGGCGGTTAAGTTTGGTAAAGATGTCGAGCACATTTTGTCTGGCTGCTTTATCAACAATTAATGTGCCGCCAAAATATTTACATAAGAGAGGCTTGGTAATATCATCGGCTGTAGGGCCAAGGCCGCCGGTTATTAAAATGATATCGGCATATTTTTGTTCTTCATCCAGCGCTGTCCATATTTCATCCCACACATCGCCCACAGCTACCCGGCGTGCCACACGTATGCCAGCTTTGTTAAGTTCCTGCGCCATCCAGGCGCTGTTGGTGTCAATAACCTGTCCTATTAAAAGTTCATCGCCGATTGTAATTATGGAAGCCTGTGTCATGTATCGTTTTAAAAAGATTAATTTTAGTGCAAGATAAGTTAACAGATGAAAACATTTTTTTTAGGATTTAGTTTATTGATAAGTGAAATTTTTTTTGGGCAGAAGTATGATGTCCGCCTTGCAAATGCATTTAAAATTTTTGAAACCGATACACAGTTTAAACACGCCACAATAAGCCTGTATTTGGTGGATACAAAAACCGGCAAAGTTATATTTGATAAAAACTCGCAGGTAGGATTGGCACCTGCCAGTTGTTTAAAAGTGATTACCAGTGCAAGTGCATTTGAAATGCTGGGGAAAGATTTTCGGTATAAAACATACATAGGAACCGATCCGCAGGGGGATAATAATTTTGATGCAGGCTCTTTATTTATTATTGGCCGTGGAGATCCAACACTTGGTAGCTGGCGATGGAAAAATACAACTGACACGATTATTTTTTCTAAAATTGCTGCCATCCTGCAAAAAAATAAATTGACACGTTTTGAAAGAAACCTGTATGTGGATGACCTGTATTACGGATTGTTGCCAATGCCGGAAGGCTGGATATGGCAGGATATGGGTAATTATTATGGAGCACCATGCTTTGGATTTAACTGGCATGAAAACCAGTATGATCTTTACTTACAGCCGGGTGAAAAGGAAGGATGGCCAACAACTGTAGTGTCTACCAATCCTAAGATGGCTGATATTAATTTGCAGAATAGTATAACAACAGGTGCAAAGGGGAGTGGCGACAATTCAATTATCTATTCATCACCATTTTCAAATCTTATACTTACAAAAGGTACAATTCAGTTGCAGAAAGGTAGTTTTAAAATAAGCGGAAGCATGGTCAATCCTTCTACAATATTTAAGGATGATCTTGTTGATCATTTAAGAAAAAACGGAATTACAATCCAACCTGAAAGCTTTGCTTATACCGAGAATGTGCTTTCAAATAAATCAGTTTATAAGGCTACAACTTTTATTGATTCGTTAATGTCTCCTCCACTTGATAGCATAAACTATTGGTTTATGCAAAAGAGTATAAATTTATATGGAGAAGCTTTCATAAAAGCAATATCCAGTAAACAATATCCTTTTATGAACACAAATGACATCTATGATTCATCGATTGCGATCATCAAAAATTTCTGGAGTAAGAACGGGATAGAAAAATCGGCTTTACATATAATTGATGGCAGTGGCTTATCTCCTGCAAACCGGGTTACCACCAATGCTTTGGTAACAGTAATGCAATATGCTAAAAAGCAAAGTTGGTTTCCATCTTTTTACAATGCATTGCCGGAGCAGAATGGCATAAAAATGAAATCGGGTTATATTGGCGGTGTAAGAAGTTATACCGGTTATATCAAATCCAAATCTGGCACTGAATATACTTTCTCTTTTATCATCAATAATTATGATGGAAACCCCGGTGCTGTAAGGGAAAAAATGTGGAAGCTGCTGGATAACTTAAAGTAAAAATTCAAAAATACTCACTCAGGTAAACTCTTTTTTTAATTTTGATTTTTGAATTATCCAACAAAGTATCCTGACAATTTCTCCCTCAACACTTCCGGCATATCACAACGCTTCATTGTTTTTGCATCTACGAAAAACAAAGAAACCTCACCGGTATTCAGTAATTCATCCTGCTCATTAAAAATTTCGGCATGAAAAACAATTTTGAAATGTGTGGGCATTTCTCTCAGCGTTGTTTTTACCGTAATGAGGTCATCATATTTTGCAGGGCGTAAAAAACGGCTGTGTATTTCAACCACTGGCATGATGATGCCTAGTGCTTCTATCTCTTTATATGTGTACCCGATCTGCCTGATAGCTTCGGTACGGCCAATTTCATAAAACTGTGCATAGTGACCATAATACACAACCCCCATCTGGTCGGTGAGTGCATAATGTATGCGTATTTGTGTTTCGGTGATGAACATCAGGATTCGTTTGTTTCAGTAATCTCTGTTCTGTCAAATGATTCTTCAATACTGATTGGTTCTTCGCCTATATTTTTTGCAAAATAATCAGCTATAGGCTTTGCAAACATTAGCAAAATAAATGGCAACACAATATTTAATAGTAACCTTGCCCATTGTACCGGCCTTTCATCTTCATTCATGTCAAGTAAGCCACGGGAACCACGTTCCTTAAAACTGTCAAAAATAGTGGTGAGTAGCGGAGTAAGGTTTGAGAGCAACAGGTAAATACCAATTGCTATAAGAAGCACATGTAACAACTCATTTGGTTTGCTTACAATCTTAAACCCGTTACCAAGTTCTGAATTGCGATAAAACCATGCTGCTAATTTATCTGATTTTGTAATCAATAACCAGCAACAAAGCGCCTGTAATCCAACAAGCGCAAAAATGCTTACTACGCCAGGGAAATAACTGCCTGAGCCGATCTCATCAGAAAAAAGCACAGCAAAAACTCCATAAAACGACGATAATAAATATTGTACAGCCACAAACCCAAACACAATACCTATAAGTACTATTGTTAATTGTAGTACATCTGCTTTTTTCATAAGTTGCGTTTTAGATGTAATTATTTTCCAATCATACTATCAACACTAACTCTGCCGGGGCCAACCAATAATAAAACAAGATAGCCTGTGAGATATAATGTTGCTGTCTGCCCATCGCCAAATACCTCGCCATTGTGGGCTTTAAACAATGCCACACACATGGTAACAATAAGAGGTATTGCTGCAAACCTTGTAAACAAACCAAGAATTAAAAACAGGGAACAAAAGAATTCGGCAAATACAACCAATGCAAGCGATGCGGAACTGCCTATGCCCATAAAGTTCATAAACTTATGCTGCATTTCTCCAAAATTAACCAGCTTATTGTAACCTCCATGCATCATTAAAATTCCCAGGCTCAGGCGCAAAATAAGCATGGCTGCATTAAAGGCTCCTGCCGAATATTTTGTTGATAATAATTTTCTCATTTAATTTTTTTAAAAGGTTAAGATTTTTTAATTAACTGTTATAAAATTCTGCAACAATGTTTATTTATCATTTTATTAACAGCAATGTAAAAATACATTCGTTTTGTTTACATCAATTATCCACTTATTAACAATCGTTTGGAATGATGTTTGTAACAGGATATGTAATGAAGTAATTTTGCAATCAGTAAAAATGAATGAATCTACAACCATGATAAAACAAAAAATTGCCCTGTTGCTTTTTGCAGCAATTATTTCCTTCTCAACTTTTGCACAACCCACACATGCCATTACCGATCCCGAAAAAAAGTACAAGGATGCCAAAGAGCTTTTTGTAAGAGAACAGTTTGCACTGGCATATCCTTTATTTGCAGAGTTGAAGGCTGCATACCCCGATAACACAGCAAGCGATCATGCTTATTTGAACGACGATGTAAATTATTATTACATTGTTTGCGAATTAAAACTGCAGCAACCCATTGCAGAGCAGGAAGCCCGCCACTATATTAATGTGGTTAGCAACGAACCCCGCCGCCAGTTGCTGAGTTATCATCTTGCCAAATATTATTTTCTTAAAGATGACTTTAGCAATGCCATTACTTATTACGAAAGGGCTGGATTAGAAAATTTAAGCAATGATGAAATTGCCGATGCAAAATTTGAAAAGGCATACGCTTATTTTAACCTGAAACAATTTGCAGAAGCCAAACCTTTGTTTGATGAAATACACCAGATGTCTGATAGCAAATATTTTATACCGGCAAATTATTATTACGGTATTATCAATTATAACGAACGAAATTATAATGAAGCAATCAAGGCTTTTAAAATGGTAGAAACCCAGGAAGAATACAAAGGCGTGGTTCCTTATTATATTGCCGAGATATATTATTTCCAGGGAAAAAAAGATGAAGCACTGCGTTATGGCGAAAGTGTATTGGGTAGGGCTGGTACTTTATTTTATCAAAAAGAAATGAACCTGCTGATAGGCCAGTTGTATTTTGAAAAGAAAAATTACCCCAAAGCATTACCGCTTTTAGAAGCTTATGTAAACAGCAGTGATAAAGTGAGCAAAGAAATTATGTACGAGCTGAGTTACTGTTATTACGATGCCAATAAACTAGATAAAGCCATTGCTGGGTTTAAACAGCTGAGTACCGAAAAAGATTCGATGGGGCAAAACAGCATGTACCTGCTGGGCGATTGTTACCTGCGTACCAACCAGAAAGCCAATGCCCGTAATGCTTTTCAGTATAGTGCTTACAACAGTTCCAATAAGTTGCAACAGCAAATATCAAGATTTAATTATGCAAAACTTTCTTATGAACTGGGCTACCAGGATATTGCTTTAAATGAAATGAAGAAATACCTGAATGATTATCCTAATAGTGAATACGATACCGAAGCTAAAGAGATATTGGTAAGCCTGATGGCCAATACAAACAATTTTGCAGATGCGCTTCAATTGTATGAATCATTTGATAAGCCAACAGCTTCCATGCAAAAAGTGTATCCACGTATATTGTATGGCCGTGCGGTTGAACTGATAAACGATCAACAAATAAAAAGAGCCGATGATTTGCTGACAAAAGTATTGACCTTGCCCAATTCTTCCGTAACACCTTATGCTAATTTCTGGAAAGGAGAAATTGCTTACCGCAATAAGGAATACGATAACGCTATTAAATATTTAAGCTTTTACATGCAGTCTAATCTGCCTGCACAGGGAGAAGCCAATAAAAATACTGCCAACTATGATTTAGGTTATAGCTGGTTGCAAAAAGAAAATTATAACAAAGCGCTTGGCTATTTTGAGCAGATAACAAAAACTGTTACGGTTACATCGCCAGCCATGGAGCAGGATGCTTATGTACGCAGTGCCGATTGTTATTTTATGGCTTCGGATTTTGCGAAGGCAAATACCATGTATGATAATGTGATTAATAATGCCCTGCCACAGAGTGATTATGCCATGTTTCAAAAAGCCAGCATTGCAGGTGTAAAAAATTCAGCAAATAAAATAAGTACATTGAACAATTTGCTGAAACAATATCCAAAAAGCAACCTGGTACCCGATGTAAATATGGAGATTGCACAAACTTATATTGCCGATGAAAAATTCTTATCGGCAGTTCCATATCTAACAAATGTTTTGAACGATCCTGATGCCGGCGGATTAAAACCAAGAGCTTACTTAAAACTGGGATTGGTTTATTATAATACCGATAAGTATGATGATGCATTGGTAAATTACCAGGCGCTGGTTGCAAAGTATCCGCAATCATCCGAAGCAGATGAAGCAACCGACATCATGAAAAATATTTATGTAGAAATTGGCAAGCCCAATGAATACATAGAAATGATGCGCCGCAGCGGTAAGAATATTTCTGTAACCGAAGCAGATTCACTTACGTACACATCGGCGGCGTTAAAATACAATGCGAATGATTGCAATGCAGCCATTGCAGGTTTTAAAAATTACATATCCAGGTTTCCTGATGGGGCTTATATTTTAGAAGCAAATTATTTTAGCAGCGAATGTTACAACGCCGCCAAAGATTTTCAAAATGCCCTGGTTGGGTACGATTATGTAAACAGCAAAGGCATTAACCGTTTCTTTGAAAAAGCTACACTTGAAGCGGCCCGTATCAGTTATTTTGAATTAAAAGATTACAGCAAAGCAAAAAAATATTTTGAATCATTGACTGGTGGTTCAATAAATCAGGACAATCAACTGGAAGCACTGCGGGGATTGTTACGTTGTTATTATCAGCTAAAAGATTACGTCCAGGCAAATGATGCAGCAAAAACTTTGTTGACAAAAAAGGGAATCAGCACGGATGATAAATCCATTGCTTTCCTGGTGCTGGGAAAATCGCAGCAGGTAAACAATGAATGTGCTGCCGCTATTACTTCATTCAAATCCTGTGCAGCAATCAACAAAGCTGCCTGGGGTGCTGAGGCCCGGTACGAAATTGCCAATTGCCAGTTCAGCATGAACAGCCTTGCAGCAGCAGAAAAATCGGCATTGGCAGTAATTAAAGAAACCGGTAGTTACGATAACTGGGTAACCAAAAGCTATATTTTACTGGGCGATATTTTTATGCAGCAAAAAGATTATTTCAATGCAAAAGCTACGTATGAAAGTGTGGCAAAAAATTCGGTGATACCTGAATTGAAAAGCGAAGCACAACAAAAATTAGATAAAGCAATAGCAGAGGAGAAAGCAGTAAGTAAAGTGGGAGGTGAGTAGGAATTGGTTATAAAAGGAACATAAACAACCATGCAAAAACACAATAAAAAATATTCAATGATCAATATTCAATATTCAATAATCAATAAAGGCATAAAACTGCTATGTCTGCCGTTTATAATAGTTTGTCTTTTGCCAGTTGACATATCAGCCCAAAAAGATACGCTCAAAAAAACATCCACAGTAGATATTAATTCAGCCTACAAACCGGTGTTGCGTAATGCGGTAAAAATAAATTTTTCGGCTACACATTTAAATGCCGATACTACTGCGCCTAATTTAACCTATAGTATTCCGGCACAGAATTTATTTTACTCGTATCAGCCAATACCTTTAACAGCATTGGCTTTACAGCAGGATACCAATCTGTACCTTGGGTTAAGAAATTATGTAAAAGTCGGTTATGGTAACCTGGCAACACCTTATGTAAGTGCAGGTTTTAGTTTTGGCGATGGTAAAAAGTTTCTGGCCAATGTGTATGCTGATTATATTTCTTCCAAAGGAAAATTGCTGTATCAGGATTATTCAAGACTGAATGTGAAAGCAGCAGGAAGTTTATTTTTACCAACCAATGAAGTATATGCAGGTGTGAATGTAAAAATGCATGAAAATTTCCTGTATGGTTTTGATACCGGACTTTATAAGTACAGTAGAAAAGATGTACGGCAGCAGTTCCAGGATTTTTCAGGTAACATTGGCATACGCAATACAAAGACGGGAGAATTTGGAATTAATTATAACCCCAATGTACAGGTAAGCAGTTTTACCAACGTGAATAAACTTACCGAGACCTCCTTTATTTTAACTGCGCCTGTTGAAAAACAGTTTGGTGAAATTTTTGCCTTTAAGCTGGAAGCCAAAGCAGATATTACATCTTACGCATCGAAAGATCTATTACCCAACAATGTAAAATTCAATAACAATGTTTTCCAGGTTTCGCCTTCCCTGGTTTTTTCTACGCCACGTGCAAGTATCAATGCCGGTATAACGCCAACCTGGGATAATGGAAAATTTATTTGGCTGCCCAATGTGTATGCCGAGGCATTTATTGCTGAAAATGTTTTCGCCTTTCAGGCAGGATGGGTTGGGCGTTTAACAAAGAATACCTACCGCAATTTGTCGGCTGTAAATCCATATTTAAAAACCCTTTCGGTGCAACTGAACACCAAGGAGATTGAATATTATGGTGGCATAAAAGGTACGCTGGGTAAGCACTTCAACTTTAACGCAAAAGCGGGCTATATAACCTATAACAACCTGCCTTTCTTTATTAATGATACAGCTACTGATGGAAAAGCATTTGTCATCAGCAATGAAACCAAGGTTAATAATTTTAGAGTGCATGGCGATGTAAGTTTTGTAAGCAAAGAAAAATTGACTGTTACTGCCGGCATTACCTACAATGGATATGTAGGTATGAAGAGTAACAAAAAAGCATGGAATACACTCCCGCTTGAATTTACCAGTTCATTGCGCTGGTGGGCATTTAAACAGGTATTGCTTAAGGCAGATTTTTATGCATTCAGTGGCAGTTTCTATCTTGATAAAGGAAATGTAGCCAAAGCCTTTAAACCAGGATCAGACTTAAGTGCAGGTATAGAATTCAAGATCAACAAAACCTTTAGCGCCTGGATGGATGTGAATAATATCTTGAACAACAAATATCAGCGCTGGCATAATTACGAGGTGTATGGTTTGAATTTGATGGGCGGAGTAAGGGTGAATTTTTAGAAGCAAAGCCTCACCCCAACCCGGCCCCTCTTGAACTTCGTTCGTTCTTTTTCAAAGAACCCCGAAGTTGGAGGAAATCTGGTAGATTGTTGCGAAGAAGAATTTCATCTTGAGATTCCATAATCGAGTTCCCTCTCCTTTTGAGAGGGGTTGGGGTGAGGCCGGAGTGGGGCTTTTTTCTCTATCTTTGTCCACATGCAAAATCAAATCGCTTCTTATCTTTTTCAACATAAAACATGTCCATTACCGGGTTTGGGTACCTTGTCTGTACTGCATTCAGGAGCCGAAGCTGATTTTACAAATAAATCAATAGCAGCACCAGAATCTTTTATTGAGTTTAGTGAAACAGAAACTGATGCCACCGGTTTATTGAACTACCTGGCTGCAACATCTGGTGGCAGTAGGTATGAAGTATCAGAAGCGCTTGATCATTTTTGCGATAACCTGAGAAATAAAATGACGCAACAGCCGGATGTGCAATTAGAAAGTGTGGGCAGTTTTTTTGTAGATGCTTCCGGTAAAATAAATTTTAAACAGCAAGAACTACCCGCTGCATTTACGCAAACTATTTTTGCCGAAAGGGTAATACATCCCGATGCCGAGCACCAGATTTTAGTGGGTGATAAAGAAACTACCAATACTGTAATGACGGAATTGCTGGCACCTAAATCTGAAATCAAAGACCGCTGGTGGATTTGGGCCATTGTTTTGGGACTGATTGGTATTGCAGCAATAGTTGTTTATTTTACAGCATTCAATGGCACAACTGCATTTGGAAATGCTATAAATTATATTCATTCATGATCCATTATACCGGTTGCCCAATCTGCAGCAGCAATGATATACAGGAGCAACTCTCAGCAAAAGATTATACGGTTTCTCAAAATATATTTTACATCTGGCATTGCAATGCCTGCACAGCAAGGTTTACGCAGGATGTGCCGGAGCAGGATGCCATTGGTGCTTACTATGCGTCTGAAAATTATATTTCGCACAGCGATACAAAAAAGGGAATTATCAACAGCCTGTACCACATGGTACGCAAGAGAACCCTGGGTGCTAAAAGAAGAATGGTAATTAACGAAACAGGAATTACAAAAGGAGCGATACTGGATATTGGTTGCGGCACCGGCGCTTTTTTAAATACCATGAAAGAAGCCAGCTGGAATATTACAGGATTAGAGCCTGATACCATTGCACGTACAAAGGCTGCAGAGTTGTATAATATTCAGCCACAGGAGCCGGCAAAATTATTTGATTTAACTCCAGCAACTTTTAATGCCATTACCATGTGGCATGTGCTGGAGCATGTGCATGAACTGCATGCGTATATAAAGCAAATTGAAAAATTACTGGCACCTGGTGGAAAGGCTTTTATTGCAGTGCCCAACTACACTTCAAAAGATGCTGAAATTTATTCAGCACATTGGGCTGCTTATGATGTGCCCCGTCACCTCTACCATTTTTCACCGCAAAGCATAGAAACATTGTTGGCGCTGCATGGCTTAAAACTTACTGCTGTTAAACCCATGTGGTTCGATAGTTTTTATGTGAGTATGCTGAGTGAGCAATATAAAAATGGTACTGGAAACATTGTCAAAGCTTTTTTCAATGGCTTTATCTCCAATTTACAAGCATGGGGCAATACCAGGAAATGCAGTTCGGTTATTTATGTGATCGGTAAGTAAAAAATAATCAATAACTGTTTCCGAAAATAAAAGTTATTTAAACCTGCAGTGTGCAAAGTCCTCTCCAACAGGAGAGGGTTGGGTGAAGTTAAAACTTCAACTCAAACATCTTCGGCCAGCGCTTGCCGGTAACCAGGAATTTTTTTGTTGCAGAATCGTAGGCAATACCGTTTAAAACATCAGTTCTTCCGGGTACAATCTTATCAGCAAAGAATTTTTCCTTCATGCCGGTTAAATCTATTTTGCCCACTACAAATCCACTTTCCGGATCAATTTTAACGATGATATCTTTTTGATACAGATTGGCAAATACAAAACCATCAATATATTCCAATTCATTGATCTGGTAAACCGGGCTGCTGTTTTCAGTAACACCAATGGTGCTTTTTAAACGGAAATCATCAGGATTTACGAAATACAGTTTTGCGGTACCATCACTAATGATGAGATCGGTAGCGTTGTGTGTAATTCCCCAGCCATCATAAGGCCAGTTAAATGTTTTGATGGGCTTATCAATATTGTTTACATCATACACATACACTATATGGCTTTCCCAGGTTAGCTGGTAAATTTTATTGTTAAAGATGGTAATACCTTCACCAAAAATAGAGTCAGTACCCATCATATGTTTTTTTTCTACTTTGCCTGTTTTATAATCTGTGATCCTTAGTGATGATGTTTCATACCAGCCAGTGCCTTCGTATAATTTGCCATTGTGAAATTCAAGTCCTTGGGTATAGGCACTGGTATCATGTGGGTATTCTGCAATTACGTTATATGCTAAAACCGGTATTGGTTTTGGCTTTATACTGTCATCAATATCATCCGGCCCATCTTTATCTTTTCCATTACAGGCAGCAAGTATCACTAAAGCAGCAAAGGCTAGATATTTTTTCATGTTAAAAATAGATATAGACAAAAGTAAGAAACTGTTTTGGTGCAACAGTTCTTACTTTGTAAAAGAATGCAAATATTTAGTTAAGTCTATAATTTAGTTTCAGTTTTCCTGTAATTAATATTCCTGTCGCTTAAATAATTCAGTATAAAATTAAAGCACGTCTCATCCTTACCTATCAACTCTGGAGGAAAGACCCCTTTATCAGTAAATAATTTTTCAATCAGCATATTCAAAGCTGCCGTGCAGGTATAACCGGTGGTGCGGCTCATAGATGAGGTTTGTGTTGCCGCATCATATTCATCGTACAAATCGTAACAAATTGTTTTTTCTGCATCGCTTATTTTTATCTGCATCAGTGTAAACTCAGCTTCTGTTTCTCCCAGTTTCCATTGATCAAATAACAACGAAGAAGTAAATTCCATGGGTGAAATTTGCTGGCCTTTAAAGTTTACAGGGGCAGTTTTTAAAAACCCAGCTTTTATCAAACCCTGCATCAATGCAATATGGCCGGGGTAGCGCAAAGTTTTTTCTTTCATGTTGGGAATATGGCCCATCGTAAATAAAATGGAACGCAAACCATCTGTGTTAAAAGATTCCAACGTGCCCACATTATCGAAGTCAATTAATTCAGCATCACTTAATGCAGGCTTGGTAACAATATTACTGTTTTCCACATAACGGGCGGGCCTTGTATATTCTTCCAGCACATCAATGGGAGAGAAGGGGGCTTTATATTCAAAAGGATAAACCCTTTTCTTTGGCAATCCGCCAACCATGCATTCAAAATTCGTGATCTTCATCCGCTCATTGTAATAACCTAAAATTAAATTGCTCATACCCGGTGCCACGCCACAATCAACAATTGCAGTCACTTGCTTTTCTTTTGCAAGTGCATCCAGTTCCAATGCATTCTCCGAAAAAAAAGAAATATCCACTACATTTATTTTAGCGTTGATGATGGCTTCCAAAGTTTTGTATCCCATAAAGCCCGGTACAGCAGAGATCACAAAATCAAAACCGGCAAGCATAGAATTGTAATTGCTGTAATTACTCAGATCGGCTTTCACTGTTTTTATTGAATTGTTTTTTTGAGTAAGCAGTTGCAGCGCATGTTCACTTACATCAATAGAAGTTACGCTGTATTTTGCTGCCAGATCAATGGCCATTGCACGGCCTACCATGCCGGCGCCTAATATTGCTATTTGCATAAAATGAAGTTTGTTGACTGCCTATAGTATTTCGCAGTAAGTTTTGAAAAAAAAGATTGCTGTCATTCTGAGCGATAGCGAAGAATCCCAAACGAGTGAGATGCTTCGTACCTCAGCATGACAGGAGCGACGTTCCATTCATCATAATGGAAATATAGGCTGAAAGCCTGTAGAAATGTGCGTATGTAGATTGTATGGTCAAGATTTATTTTTAGAAGCCATCAGCATCTTATTAAAAAATGCCGATGACTTTTTTTGCTTTTTACTTTTGAATTTTTATTTCACTTTCTTACTCACAAACTTCATCTCTGCAATCAAATTCTTCGCCTCTGCAAACTTATCTACAATAAACATTACGTACCGAATGTCAACCATAATGTTACGGCAGATAGACGGGTCGTAATTAATATCACTCATCGTTCCTTCCCAAACACGGTCAAAATTAAGGCCTACCAAATTGCCATCAGCATTCAATGCCGGGCTGCCCGAATTACCGCCCGTAGTGTGATTGGCTGCAATAAAGCAAACCGGCTGGCGGCCATTAACGCCCCATCTGCCAAAATCTTTTTTATTGTATAGGTCAATCATTTTTTTGGGCAGATCAAATTCATAATCTCCCGGCTTATATTTTTCCATTACCCCATCCATATAACTGTAAAAATCATATTTTACTCCATCCCGTGGCTGGTAGCCTTTCACATTGCCATACGTAACACGCAGGGTGCGGTTGGCATCGGGATAGAATGCCTTTTTAGTAAACACATCCATCTGAGCCTGCATATAAGTACGTTGCAAACGGTTGATATTGCTTTGCATTGAATTTAATGAAGGCGACACGTTGGTTGTATATGTTTTTAAAATATCACTTTGCAACTGTGCGGCTATATCTGCTTTGATGGCATTAACTGCATCAGCAACGGTGCCTTCTAATATTTTTTTTATTTTATCAAGAGAAGTAAAAGCTGTTTGGGTATAAACGGTGTTACCGAGGGTTGTATAAGAATTTCCTTTTTCTGCAAGCATGGTTTTAAAAGCCGGTGAAATATACTCAGCCTTTTGATCAGTAACATACATCTCCATCAGTGCCTGAAATAATTGCTGGTCAACAGCCGGGTGATATTCTTTAAATGTTTCTTCCAGTTTGGTCAGTACTTCTGCTTTACGTTTATTGTAAGATGCTTCATCTTTGCCATACGCTGTAACCAGCGAGTTCATATCGGCAGCAATGCCCCACAATTCTACTCTGGGTATGATCTCAGTGTAATAATCACGTGCATATCCAAAGGGTTCAATGTCGGCGTAAGCCTGTTTAAGATTTTTCAACAAGTCAACATATGCCAGATTATATTCGGGCCGGCTTAAAACTATTTTTTCAAAACTTGATTCAAGCTCCTGTCTTTTGGCAACAGCATTGGTTTTTGTTAATCCCAAAACCTCGCCCTGCCATTTTTTCCAGTGATTTGCGATGACGTTAGCATATTTATGAGCATACTGAATTTTTATTCCTTCATCTTTACGCATAAAACCATCGAGAATACCAAGTGCCTTGGTACGTATGGCAATTTTAGCAGGATCGCTGAGTCTTACGATCTGCTCAATGGCACTACTATGCAGGTATTCATTGGTAGTACCAGGGAAACCAAACACCATGGTAAAGTCTCCTTCCTTAACGCCATCTAAAGAAATATTTAAAGCACGCTTTGGTTTATAAGGAACATTATCAGCAGAATAAGGCGCAGGTTTATTATCCTTACCTGCATAAATTCTGAACATCGAAAAATCGCCGGTATGCCTTGGCCACATCCAGTTGTCGGTATCTTTTCCGTAATTACCGATAGATGATGGGGGAGCACCTACCAAACGAATATCACGGTAGGTTTCGGTTACAAACAGGTAATATTTATTGGCTTCAAAAAAAGGACGGATGAGTACATCCTGGTAGCTTTCTTTTTTTACATTGCCTCTTAACGTTGCAATATTTTTATCAATGGCACTCTGCCTTTCTTTTTCGGTTAAGTTATTGGTAACGCCATTTAATACAATGGCAGTAACATCATCAATACGGATGATGAAAGTGGCAAACAAGCTGGGGTTTGTTAACTCCTGGCCTTTGTTATAAGCCCAAAAACCATCCCGTATATAATTGTTTTGTAAAGAAGAATGATTTTGTATGGCATCAAAACCGCAATGGTGATTAGTTAAAAGCAATCCCTGGTCGGATATTACTTCAGCAGTACAGAAGCCACCAAAACTTACAATGGCATCTTTTAAACTTCCTTTACTGATACTATAAATATCAGAGGCGCTTATCTTCATGCCCATCTTTTTCATTTGCTTTTCATTAAGGGTTTGCAGCAGTTGCGGCAACCACATGCCTTCTTCGGCAAAACTTTTTGCAACAAATGAAATACTGACAATTAATAAGAGAAGATATTTTTTCATATAGAATGTTTAGTGAAGCAAATTTAGGTAAATAAAAACTGTCTATTAATAATTTGAAGAGAAGTGTATTTAACCTTAGTAGAGAAATGTGCATTATGATTTGCCAACCTTATTACCTTATTATAACAGGACCTGCTTGCGGTTTTTGTGTTGCCGCCGCCAGGCTAATTGGCAAGCAGACCACCTTTTGCAATAAGGTAATAAGGTTGGATATTCGCTGAATTTCTTTTCTACTAAGGTTGAAGGCATTTACAGATGGCTTTCGCATTGGGTATTTCAAAACCTATAACTTTTAAAAGAGCCGATAACCTTTTTTTAACCCTTTGTTAGCAAGCATGGCGTTATTTTTGTCATCTAAGCAAGAAAAATATTATGAAGAAAACCTTACTCCTCTTATCCGTAGCCCTCATCAGCATTCAATCAGTATCTGCTCAAACAATAAAAGGTTTGTTTGATAAAGTTACCAAATCCACCACTACAACATCGGGCAGCGGCCTCAGCAATGAAGATATCATTAACGGTTTAAAAGATGCCTTGCGTGTAGGAACCGACAGCAGCGCTAAACGATTAAGCAAACTGAATGGTTTTTTTGGCGATGCAGCTATAAAAGTATTAATGCCCGAAGAAGCTAAGAAGGTAGAGAATACACTTCGAAGTTTTGGTATGGGCCCGGTAGTTGATAAAGCCATACTGAGTATGAACCGTGCTGCAGAAGATGCTGCCAGTGGCGTAGGTAATATTTTTTGGGATGCAATAAAAAAAATGAGCATTACCGACGGATTAAAAATATTACGCGGCGGCGATTTTGCTGCAACAGATTATTTAAAGTCAATTACTACCAAAGAACTCACCGAAAAATTCAGGCCGGTTATTGAAGCGTCACTTGTAAAAATGGATGCTACCAAATACTGGAAAGATATGTTTACTACTTACAATAAATTTTCTACCAAACAGGTTAATACAGATCTTACTGCTTATGTTACCGAAAGGGCTTTAAGCGGATTGTTTTTAAAAATCAGTTTAGAAGAACAAAAGATACGTAAGAACCCCGCTGCACAGGTTACCGATATTTTGAAAAAGGTATTTGGCGGAAAATAATCCAGTAAATTTTATTGCGGCTTAAAAAAAGAAAGAGATTTGGTATGTTACCAAATTATTAACTATACTTGCAAATAAATTGCCACTCCGTAGAAACGGAGTGACTTTTTAACGATTGCTTGCTATATGAAAAATTTATGTTCTTTTTATCTTTGCTGACCAGATCAGCTTTACGGTCTGAAAAAATGACCTTCTAACGATTGATTGTTTCCTTTAGCGATTGCCTGCTGTATGAATTCACCATCTTTGTTACACAAAACTAAGATGGTTAATTTTATGTACCTAACCAACTTAAGGTTAATTTTATCATGCTAACCGGTGGTAAATATGATGAAAACCTTTGCAGTTAAGGGTTTTAATAAATAAACTTTATGATGTCCAACCGCTCAACAGATATATTATTTCAATTGATAAAATCGCTTGAAAAGGCTGAGAAGCGGCATTTCAAGCTCTATATAAAACGAAGTTCATCCCGGGAAGACCTGAAAATTATCCAGCTTTTTGATGCCATTGATAAAGGAAAAGATTACGATGAAAAAATAATACTGAAAAAACTACCTGGCATAGAGAAACCCCAGTATGCCAATTTAAAAGCACATCTATATAAAGAATTGCTGGCCAGTTTGCGCCT
>JAYUZB010000013.1:0-7997 GCA_043752185.1 Chitinophagaceae bacterium | reverse complement strand
TTTATGGATTTCACTGATTTCAATTTTTTCATTTGTAATAATATTCATCGGTGTAATCTTTTAATCCTCTTAAATTCGTGATTCAGACAACAGGTATTTGAATAATAAACTCACTGCCTTCACCCTCTTTTGTTTCCACTTTCAACTCCCCCCCATGCGCTTTTACAATATCATATGCTAATGATAAACCCAAACCTGTTCCCTGTCCGGTAGGTTTTGTTGTAAAGAAGGGTTGAAATATTTTATCTAGAATTTTTTGGGGGATTCCTTTGCCATTGTCAGTAACTTTTATTTCAATTTTATCATTTATCTTTTTTGTACTAACTGAAACAGTGGGTTCGTATCCGGCTTCGACAAGCTCAGCCTGACAGGTTTTCAAATTAAGAAACTAGCAAAACAACAACCTACGCAATTCATTTACCTATTGCTTACTTTTGAAAAAACAAACGCAATGATTTCTTACAACACCAAAGACTGGTTTACATTCATTTTTAAATTTCATAAGGCTGATACCTTTCGTAAACTGCTGCCGCTTATCATTGCTATTGCCATGTATGCCGCTACCATTGTATGGCTGGAGCTTGAGTATTGGCAACTTTCCGAATCGAGCCATGTGAAAAATATTCCCATCATGCATGGCCTGCTTGGGTTTGCCATTTCTATGCTCCTGGTTTTTCGTACCAACACCGCTTACGACCGTTGGTGGGAGGGGCGCAAACTCTGGGGCAGCCTTGTAAATAATAGCCGCAACCTGGCCATGAAACTTCAGGCCATATTACCCGCAGATGATAAAGAACAACGTGCCTTCTTCAGAAAAATAATACCGGCATATGCTTATGCACTGCACAATCACCTGCACAAGGAACAAACCCGGGTAGAATTATTTGAAGGCGAAGAACACAGCCATTTTTTTAATGGTATTGATCATGCAAAACATATTCCCAACCAGATAGCCATGCTTATGTACCGCAATGTACAGCAACTGCATGAAGCAAAAAAAATAAGCGGAGAACAATTGTTGTTCTTAAATCCCGAGCTGCAATCCTTTACCGATATATGCGGCGCCTGCGAACGAATCAAAAATACACCCATCCCTTTTTCGTACAGTGTGTTTATTAAAAAGTTTATTTTCTTTTATATCATGACGCTACCTTTCGGTTATGTTTTTCAATTGGGTTTTTATGTTGTGCCTGTTGTAGCTTTTGTGTTTTATGTTTTGGCAAGTTTGGAATTAATTGCCGAAGAAATTGAAGACCCTTTTGGCGGAGATGAGAATGATGTACCTACCGCATTGCTGGCTAAAAATATTCACCGGCATGTAGCAGAAATTATTTGAGGAGGTTTGCCGGTAAAAAACTGGCTGTGCATCAGGTTGAAAAGCTTCGTTAACAATTTAGCTGTCAGTCTGAGCTTGTCGAAGACGGGTTAATAATTAAAAGAGACTCTTTTCCAAACAGCTCCGGTTTCAACAAGCTCAACCTGACAGTTTTTCAAACTTGAGGCACTGCCAAAAAAAATGCCCTGCACTGTAAAACAATCAAGCCATTTTTATTTTGGCTTTAATGACTATACTTTATTTTTTTACCGTGTCGCCAAAAACAATATCAGCAAGTTGGCGGCCTTTCGGTAATTCGTTACTTGAATAAAATATTTTTAAAATCTTGTTACCGCTTTTTTGCAAACTCAACAAATCTTTCACCGTGCAGCTCATGTCGCCAATGGGTGTGGCTGCATCTGTATAGTGCCATACTTTCAGGGGATTGTTATCAGCATTTTTAACGGTTACAAACCTGTTTTTACCAACCTGTCCGCAATGATGATACTTAATTGTAAGCTTATCATTTGGTGATGCCGGATTAAGCTGCAGGATTTTTACGTTATCCATGCTTTTGCCAAATTGCTGTAACACAACTTTGCCATTTACATAAATTTCAAATCCTTCGCCACCCGCCGGAGAATTTGCTGTGAACGAAAGCATGGTGGCTGCAATGGCAACCAATGCACATGTTTTACTGATTAATGTTTTCATGACTATATTTTTTTGTTACTAAATAAACAGAATGATATTTCTGTTTTATTAATACAAAAGAAATACAGTATTGTGTATTTTATAAACTGGTTTGACGAAAAGCGGCAGTTGCTTGATGTAATACTTAATTGGCAGCAGGTTCCGGATGAAATATTTTCAGTAACAGTTCATACAGCTCCGGGTGTTTTTCTTTTAGCAGTTCGGGACGTTCAAAAAAATATTCAGATACAACGGCAAAAAATTCCGCTTCATTGGTAGCGCCGTAGGGGTTAATGTCGGATTGGTCATCAATGATCTCTCTTATTTTTTCCTGCATTAGTTGCAGCCATGGCTTTATGTATTGCTTATGCAGCAACGATTCCGGTATGCCATCAATTTCTCCATCTGTTTTATCAACAAGATGCACAAACTCATGTATGGCTGTGTTGTTTTTGCCGGTTTCATTTAAAAAAGCCTGCCGCAGTTCAAACTGCGATAAGATCATCACATGATTTAAAGCACCACTGCCCACCATGCCCAAAATATTTCTGCCCTCGCCCTGCTGTTCAAATTCATGATCAAAAGAATCGGGATACAATAACACTTCATTTAGATTTGGGTATTCCCAACCGGGGAAATTAAAAATAGGGATGATGGCGCTGGCGGCAATCAGCACCTTATCAAGATCTTCCACAACTGTTTTTACACCGGTTATCTTTACCTGCGTTAAAAAATGAGCTGCCCGTTGTTCAAATTCAGTTTTCTTCTTTTCATTCAACAGCTGATAAAAAGGGACCTGCTCCTGTAAAACATTTTTTAGCAAGGGCGGTACTGGCTCAGTAACTTTTACTTTCTTTTTTTGCAGGAATTTAACTGTGTAAAAAATTGCCAGTATAAAAATGATGAGGATGAATACTTGCATAGCAGTATAAAAAAATTAATAACTTTATTTTTTAGGCGCCCTTTTAATAGGCTTGCCATATTTTTTCATCATGCGGTCTTTCTTCCTTACAATAAAATTCACCTTACTGTTTTTAGCCGATTTTTCATGAAAGGCTGCCCCCCGTTCTTCTTTCTTTGGAATCTTAAGCTGTATGGTCTTCATAAAAACCTTGGGCTTTTCATCTTCAGTTAATACATCTGAGATAACAAGTTGTTCGGGCAAAGCAGTCTGAGTTATTGAGCGCTTCATCAGCGTTTCAATCGCTTCCTGTAAAGGTTTTTCTTTTTCGGTTATAAAACTAATGGCAATACCTTTTTTATCGGCTCTGCCGGTACGGCCAATGCGGTGTATATAATTTTCGGGTACTTCGGGCACATCAAAGTTTATAACGTGCGTTACTTCGGCAACGTCAATTCCTCTGGCAACAATATCGGTTGCAATAATAAACCGGTAAACTCCTTCGTGAAATTGTTTAACGGTATTAAAGCGGTGGTTTTGTTCTTTGTTTGAATGTATCACACCAGCTGTGCCCGGAAACTTTGCTTCCAGTTGTTCATATAGATCATCAGCCAGTTTTTTTGTGCCAACAAAAACCAACACCTTGGTCATGCTTTCATCATCGGTTAACAACAGGTGCAACAAATTTACTTTTGTGTAAAAATTAGGCACATCATAATAAGTCTGCTCAATATTTTCAAGTGGTGTACCGGTTGGTGCAGCTTCCACCCGTTCGGGGTCATTAAAGTAAGTGTTCATCAGGGTTTCCACTTCATCGGTAATAGTTGCAGAGAATAAAAGGTTCTGCCGCTTTTCCGGTAAAAGATCAAGAATGTTTTTTATCTGTGTTCTAAAACCAAGATTCAACATTTCATCCATTTCATCAATCACTAGTTTTTTAATACCCTTGGTTTTAAAAGCGCCATTTAAAATCAGGTCGTACAGCCTGCCCGGTGTTGCCACCAACACATCTGCTCCACTTTGCAAATCCTTCCATTGCGTATTAATATTTACGCCGCCGTAAATGGGTATTGCCACCACACTCATATATGTGGTTAATTCCTTTACAGATTCAACCACCTGCACTGCCAGCTCCCGGGTTGGCACAATAACCAGTATCTGTGGATTTTTATCTTTGCTGAATTTCCAAAGTCTTAGCAATGGCAACAGGTAAGCAAACGTTTTACCAGTACCTGTTTGAGCAATACCACATACATCACGGCCACTCATTACCACCGGAAAAACCCTGTGCTGAATGGTGGTTGGAGAGGTATAGCCTCTTTCATCCAGCGCATTAAGCAGAGGAGCATTTAAATTTAAATCACTAAAGTTCATACAATAAATATGTTGTAAAGGTAGTTTTAAATTATTTGAAGAGTTTGTTAGGCTGTTAATACCAAAATACCCTCCGGCCCTTATTCATCCCCGCTGTTTTTTTTGTAATTTTATAAAGAAAATTTGTAAATATGAAACAGCTGATTGCGACTTTGGTTTTATTTTTCTTTATTAATTCAACTGTGCTTTGCCAGAACTATGTGGTTGATTACAATTTTACTAATGGATACACACTGGTATATAAAAAACTTCCTCCTGCTTCGCCCTTACAAAAAGCGCCCGAAAAAACATACGGTGTAATTAACAGCGAAAAGAAAATCGTAATTCCACTGCAATACAAAAGCATTTTGCCAAGTGGCGAAAACGGCATTTTTATTATTAAAGACGGTGCAGATAACGTTGGTTTATTTTCGGTGCCTGTACAAAAAATTATTGTAGAGCCACAATATTTTGATATTGAAACATACCATGAAGGATTGGCTGTTGTAAAAAAAAGAAAGGCTGATAATGGTTTTTTGTGGGGAGCTGTTGATGTTAACGGCGCTATCATTATTCCATTTGAGTACGATTACCTGGGAGGTGTAAGTGAGGGCCTGATTAATTTTCAGAAAGAAAAAAAATCGGGCTTTCTTGATAAGACAAACAAAATTGTCATTCCTGCCATGTACGATAATTTTTCTGCGTTCAGCGAAGGACTGGCAGCAGTTAAAGTTTCTGAAACCGGTAAATTGGGCTACATAGATAAAAATAATACCCTTGTTATTGCTGCCGACTATGAAGATGCAAATGCTTTTTTTGGTGGCTTTACTTCAGTTGCCAAAAAGAAAGGATACACCACGGGCAGTGCAGGCAAAGGAACCGTAACGTTACCCGGCCAATGGATAGTGATTAATAAAACCGGGAAAATTATTCAGCAAAGATCTTTTGACAAAGTATCGCCATTAAATGGCGGCGGCCTTTTCATTATTGAATCTAATGGCAAAAAAGGAACGATGAACACGCAGGGCATGCCCATACTACCCATGGAATATGATGATGTAACAATAGATAAAGCGGGGTACACTGTTTTTAAAAACATAGACACAAAAAAGTATGGCATGATGAACAATACGGGTTCAATAATAGTTGCCCCTAATTATGATTATGTTTCTCACACTACAGCCAACAGATTTTATGTAATTCAAAACGGAATGTACACCGTGGGTGATGTAAACAACAATGTTTTTGTACAGCCAGATAGTGCCAATGGTGTAATTCTTGGAAAAAAAAGAATTGTATATCACTACAGCAACAAAGTGAAAATTTTTGATTTGAACGGAAATCCACAAAAAGCATTTACCGATCTTAATTTAAAAAACTACGGCCATAGCCTTAGTGAAACAGAAGATTCAATAAAACTAAATACTGATAATACTGCGCAATTAATAAGCCTGACCACCAACACCAAAAAAAATCTGCCTTTTGGTGAAGCCGGAGACTTTAATGAAGAAGGGATTTTTATCGGTAAACAAAAACTGTATGATTTTTACGATTATACCGGCAAAAAATTAAATACAGAAAGTTATTTATCGGTTGTAAACTTCAGCGATGGTATTTGTGCCTTGCAGGTAAGCAGCACTACTACACCTTACCTGGCCGATAAAGCCTTTAAAAAAATAAAAGACCTCACAACTAATTTTCAGGGACCATATTCAGAAGGGCTTGCTTATGCCAACAACAAACAACTGGGCAATATTTATTACCTGGATAAAAAAGGTACTGAGGTTTTTAATTTAACTGCTGCAGAAGGCAGCAGGTGTTTAAGCGGTATTATCTCTGTTAAAGATAAAAACAACCGGTATTATCTAATAAATAAAAGCGGTAAACAAATAAACGCAAAGACCTGGGATGAGATTGGTGAATTTTCTGACGGCCTTGCTTTGGTAAAGGAAAATTCGAAATGGGGCTTTATAGATATGCAGGGCAATAAAGTTATTGATTTGAAATTTGATGTAGCCAGCAGTTTTACAAAAGGTGCGGCCATTGTAAAACTAAATGACAAATTTTTTCTCATCAATAAAAAAGGCGAGCCAATCAACAACAACAAATATGAAGCTGCTGGTGTTCCTGATAATGGAACTTTTCCTGTTCAAAAAGATGGACAAGCCGGCCTTGTTGATAGTAAAGGAAATACCATCATCGATTTTAAATACAACAGCCTTTTATACATGACAGAAGACAGGGTGTGGGCTTCAAAGGATGGCAAGTGGGGATTGCTTGACAATAAAGGCAGTGCCTTAACTGAATTTATTTATGATGGCGCATACATTTTTAAAGATGGATATGCCAGGGTTATGCTGAATGATAAAGCAGGAGTTGTGGATAAAGCTGGCAAATTAATTGTGCCCACAGAATATATATCGCTTGGCTCCATTTATAAAAACACCATACTGGGTATTAAGCCTTCAGAAACTGTTTTTTTAAGTTTGAAATAATTTGTCTGCAGCCAATTATAGCGTAGCAATCAATTTACTTATTACACCTGTTTCAAAACCCTTCTGTAATAAGTGATCCTGCAGTTTTCTTTTTTTTATAAAGATATTTTTTTCTGCCTTTAGTGTTTTTAGTTTTTGTTCAAACAGTTTTTCCAGCGTTTTATTGTAGTCTCTTTCATCAATGGCTGCCAACGCTTTTTTTATACAATACTCACTTACCTGCTTTTGTTTAAGTGCATATTTAATTTTAATCCTGCCCCATTGTTTTATCCTGAATTTTCCTCCTGCAAACTGAATGGCAAAGCGTTCTTCGTTCAGATAATTATCGCTGATGAGTTCGCTCAGTAATTCTTCTACTTCATTTTTATTCATACCCAGGCTGTACAATTTTTCTTTCACTTCGCTGTGGCAGCGCTCCTGGTAAGCACAATATTGTTTTGCTTTTTGAAGGGCTTCTTCTTTTGAATGATATTTGTTGTTCATTGGGGTAAAAGTAAAAAATAATCCCACAAAGTCACGAAGGACACCAAGCGATTTCTTCTTTGTGTTTTTTGTGTCTTTGTGGGAGCTAAGTTATAGTGGCTTAATTTTCTTTTTTAGGATTCTTGTTTTTATCAGGGTTTACAAAAAAGATAATGGGTTCACTTCTTCCTTCGCCATTACCATCTGTACGTACTACAGGATTTCGGTCTTTATCAAGCGATTGTATGGTCCATATAAACGTAGGGAGTTTTTTTGTTTCGCCATCGTACGGTAAAAAAGATAATTGCGGCTGCCAAATAAATTGTGTGGCAACTAAAATTTCTTTATCCAGCAGCGGCTGGTTGCTTCGTAAAGCCTGCACCGGGCTTTGCGTTGGCAACACTTCAAAAACCTGTATGCGGTATGTAACCGGTGATAGTTGTGTTGGCACTACCGGACTCCACCTGAATATGATAGCCGTCTGTGCTTTCTTTGCATCAATCACTTCTTCATTATACGGCTTCATTAAAATGGGCAATTGTGTTGTGGCCAGGTAAAAATTTTTGCATTGCTCTTCGCCCACGGGTGTGTAGTCAACAATGTTAACGGGCCGTACACAAATGGTATAATTATCTGCCGGCAGTTTACCTGTTCTTTGTAATGATGTTTTGTATTTGCCGGTAAACACCATAAACTCAAGTGGTATTACATCGTTGGCAACCAGAATAGTTGGTGCTCCTGTTGAATTGAGAGTAAACACAGGCGTTTTAGCCAGGTC
>JAYUZB010000012.1:0-8031 GCA_043752185.1 Chitinophagaceae bacterium | reverse complement strand
ACATAAATGAGTAAGATACATTTGCTGTAAGTGTGATTTGCTTTGCCCACAATTGCTGAAAACCCAGTAACTGAAAAACAATAAAAAGAACTCCCAATACCAGCGTGGCAACTACCAGGCTTCTGTATTTTTTCATCTCCCGCTGCTTAAAAGCCTTTTGCGCCAGGTAAATGGTTGCACTGCTAAGCAATATTGCAGCGGTGCTGTACCAAAAGAACTGAGGCAAATCAAACGTTTGCCAGTTTGCCTGGTTACGTTTAACTATGTATGCACTGGTTAAACCCGCAAACATCATCAGCAAACTGCCAATGCCTACCCACAGGGTAAATTTATGCGGATGAATTTTTTTTCTTTGTTCCATTGCCACTGTACTCATATCACTTTATCCCAACCGGGAATTTTTAAATAAACTTTTTTTTAGCCAAGCTTTACTAACGCTCATCATCTTTATTGGCGTCGCACTCTTGTACTGTATTTTTTTATTCAACTTTAATTGTGTTGTGCAAATCGTTGCAACAATCTTTACTTCCATCTCCGCAAGTTCCCCCTTTAGGGGGCGGAGGGGGTTTTACATTCTATTGGCAAACAAAGCCAGTAAAACAATCATTAAATAAAAATAAGAACTGAACATTACCCGCCTTGCGCTTTTTGCATCCATGCGTATAAACAACAACACACTCACATAAACCATCCATAAATTGCAAACCAGCAAAATAAACAAACTGGTTATACCGGCAATGCCTGTGTAATAGGGTACAAAACCCATCGGTATCATCAATGCGCTGTAAATAATACTTTGCATTGCGGTGAATTTGGTAGGGCCCTTATCTGCCGGCAATAATTTAAAACCAGCCGTGGTGTAATCTTTGTGCGCCAGCCAGGCTATTGCCCAAAAATGCGGGAACTGCCATAAAAACTGGATACCAAATAAAACCCAGGCACCTGTCCAGCTGATGTGTTCGTTGCCATACGCCGCAACCCACCCAATTAAACAGGGTAAAGCACCAGGTATAGCACCAACCAACACAGAAATTGAATTAACTTTTTTGAGTGGTGTGTAAATAAAGCCGTATAAAAAAAGGCTGAACAAACTCACCATTGCACTCTCGGTGTTAAAAAACTTCCACATCATAAACACGCCGGCAGCACCTGTAATGAAAGCAAATATACCTGCTTCATTTACAGTCATCCTGCCACTGGCAACCGGCCTTTTAGCCGTACGCATCATTAATCCATCCGAAGTTTTTTCCAGAATCTGGTTAATGGCATTTGCCGAACCGGTAACCAACATGCCTGCAACAAAAAGTAAAAGAACTGATATTAATTTTTCACGAACGTAAAACTGTTCATTAGGTGCAATTAAAAAACTTACCACCGTACTGAACACAACCATAAAACTTAAAGTGAATTTGATCAGTTGAAAATAATCTTTCACCTTGCTTACCAACGCAAATGATGTTGAGTTGGCTATGGTTTTTTGTTCCTGTTCTGAGTTATTCAAAAATCTATATTTTATATCTCTTCTAAATCAACCGCACTTTTTATTTTATTAATGATGTGTTGATTCATCATCTCCCACCGGTACGTTTTGCGGTATAAACTCTTTTCCGTCTTTTGCATAATCATAAGCACCACGGTGTACTTCCGGAATTTCTCCAGTCCAGTTTCCGTGGCCAGGATTAATAGGTGTAGTCCACTCCAATGTATTTGAACCCCATGGATTTGCATCGGTAACTTTTCTTCCTTTAAACATGCTGTAGAAGAAGTTGAAAACAAAAAGCAACTGAACAGCAAATACAATCATTGCTACAAAGCTGATGAATTCATTCAGCCCATTGAACATATTAAATGAACTCCAGCCGGAAAAATCATAATAGCGCCTTGGCATACCGGATAAACCCTGGTAGTGCATTGGCCAGAAAATGAGATATGCACCAACAATGGTTACCCAAAAATGGATATAAGCCATGGTATTGTTTAAATAACGGCCAAACATTTTAGGGAACCAGTGATAAACACCGGCAAACATACCAAAGAATGATGCCACACCCATTACAATATGGAAGTGAGCCACCACAAAATAAGTATCGTGTAAATGAAGATCAAGTGCAGAGTTACCTAAGAAGATACCTGTTAAACCTCCACTGATAAATAAACTAACAAAGCCAATAGCGAATAACATACCCGGTGTAAAGCGGATATTTGCCCGCCACAAAGTAGTAAGCCAGTTAAACACTTTAATGGCCGATGGTACCGCAATTAATAATGTAAGTAATACAAACACCGAACCCAGAAAAGGATTAAGCCCTGTTACAAACATATGATGCGCCCATACCAGGAAAGCCAGAATAGCAATAGCGAATACAGAGCCAACCATAGCCATGTAACCAAATATTGGTTTGCGGCTGTTAACGCTGATGATCTCCGAACTCATGCCCATGGCAGGTAATAAGATGATATACACTTCGGGGTGGCCAAGGAACCAGAACAGATGCTGGAACAGGATGGCACTACCACCTTCGTTAGGTAAAATTTTACCGGCTACAACTATATCGCTTAAGTAGAAACTGGTACCCAAATTACGATCGAACAATAATAATATAGCGCCTGATAATAATACAGGGAAAGAAAGTACACCCAACACTGCAGTAAAGAACAATGCCCAAATGGTCAATGGCAAACGGGTCATACTCATTCCTTTTGTACGCATGTTGAGGATGGTGGTAATATAATTAAGCCCCCCCAGCAATGCTGATACAATAAACATAGCCATACTTACCAACCACAAATCCATCCCAATTTTACTTCCGCTTGATGCATCACCCAAAGCGCTTAATGGAGGATAGATCGTCCAGCCGCCACTTGCAGGGCCTGTTTGCACAAACAATGAGCAGAACATGATAATAGAAGAAAGAAAGAAGAACCAGTAGCTCAGCATATTTAAAAACGGCGATGCCATATCTCTTGCACCTATCTGTAATGGAATAAGAAAGTTGGCAAAGGTTCCGCTTAAACCTGCGGTTAATACAAAGAACACCAGGATGGTTCCGTGCATGGTAACCAATGCATAATAAAACTCGGGTTTTAATTTACCACCTGCAGCCCAATGGCCCAGTAAATCTTCCAGCCATGGAAAAGTTGCTTCGGGGTAACCCAGTTGTAAACGAAATATAACAGAAAACAAACCGCCTATGATTGCCCAGATGATACCTGTTACCAAAAATTGTTTGGCAATCATTTTATGATCCTGACTAAAAACATATTTGGTTATAAATGTTTCATGGTGATGGTGTTCATGATGTGCATCATGTGATACGTGAACATCTGCATGTTGTAATGTGGCTGCGCTACTCATATTCTTGTTTTTTTCTTCCGATTACTATCGGAACTCTTTAATTATTTCTTTGCAGGTAAAACCTGAGATATTTGTTTAACTGTACTGTCTGGTGCATTCTGCTCCATTGGCTTTACAGGAAACAAAACTGAATGTTCTGACTTTTGTTCTGCTAACCATTTTTTATATTCTTCCATTGTTTCAACAATAATAACACCCCGCATGGCATAATGACTTGAGCCGCATAACTGATCGCAGGCAATTTCAAAATTGAATTCAGGATTACCTGTTTTCTTTTTCATTTCTGCAGTTGTAATCTTTGGAGTAAACCATTGTGTAGTTGGTATACCAGGAACGGCATCCATTTTCAACCTGAAGTGTGGCAATCCTACGTCATGAATTACATCCTGAGAATGGATTACCATTTTAACCGGAACCCCAACAGGAATGTGCATGGTTGTATTTATATGTATATCATCCAGGCTTGCAGGATCTTCAAAATCTACTCCCAGGTTATTGGTTGCTGTATATAATTTGTAATTGGTTTTACCTAAAACCTTATCAGCACCCGGATACCTGAACTCCCAGGCAAACTGGTGGCCTGTAACTTCTACTACGATAGAATCCTTAGGAGCATCGCCAGTAATTTTAAACCAGTATTTTAAACCAAATACAACCAGTACAGTTAAAAAGATTGCGGGAACGGTGGTCCAGATTAATTCCAGCTTCGTATTGTGTGGGAAGTAAAACGCTTTCTGTCCGTCTTTTTCCTGATATTTAAAACAGAACCAGAATAATAAAACCTGAGTAAGAATAAAAACAGCTCCGGTTATCGCCACTGTTATCATAAACATCTGGTCCAGGCTTTCTCCCTCTACTGATGCAGATCCCTGCGGAAAAAGGGTTTTACCATAGTAGAGCTCATTACAATACCATACACCAATTAAACCAAAAACAAGAAAGCCTATCAACAAAAAAGCGTTGATCTTATTATTTTGTTTACGGGTTTTATCCTCGCCTTTTAAAACGCTTACGTACTCACTGGCTTTTGCAATCTGAAAGATGACTACAAAAATCAGTACTCCTAAAGCTATCATTAAAAACTCCTTCATGATTCAAAGTTATTTTCTGTAAATGTTATTCTAATTTCTTGTTTAATACTCGCTTATAAATTTCCTGCTTTTTATCTCAAAAGCTTATTAAGTATGGTGAATCATACTTTCTTTCAGGAAAGGATGATTTTTTGCCAGCATAGGATTTTTGCTTAAATACCTTCCTGTTCCCCACATAATCAATCCTACAAATAAACAGGCTACACCAAATTCAAACGGCATTAATTCTGCATGATCGTGCAATGTGCCTGGCATTACCATTTGATAAAAATCTATCCAATGACCGAATATGATTAATACTGCCATAACAGTAACCAGGGTCCAGTTTCTTTTTGCTCCTTTCTTCATCAATATTAATAACGGACATAAAAAATTTATTATTAAGTTGAAAAAGAATATTCCTTTGTAAGGACCCGCTTTTTCAGCAGTACCAATTCTTTCAATAAAATATTTTGTTTCTTCCGGCTGGTTACTGTACCATATTAGCATGTATTGAGAAAACCACAGGTATGTCCAGAAAACAGAAAAAGCAAACATAAATTTTCCGAGATCATGTAAATGTTCGTCAGTAACATATTCCAGCTGACCACGGTTTTTCAGATAAATTACAAACAAGGCAATTAAAGACATGCCTGAAACAAAAGTGCTTGCAAATGTGTACCAGCTAAACATGGTACTGTACCAATGTGCATCAATACTCATAATCCAAAGCCATGGAATGGTAGATGCAACAGTTAATGTAAACACCACGCAATACAATGATGCCCAAACGGTATTTTTCCAAACCCATTTTTTTCCGGTTTCATAATCCATATGCCCTTGCTTATCACTTTCCAGGCTCATACTACGCATTTTTTTACCCAGGAACCACCAAAGGAAAATGGCTAAAAAAGACCAGATAGAAAAAAACATCGGATTTAAAAATCCTTTCTTTCCGTTTAAAATATGATCGTTTGCAACGGCTTCCTTATCAAGCCAGTGATAAATATCTGTACGGCCGCCAAAAATAATGGCCATTAAAATTACAAATGTGAGAATACCTAAAATGGGGACTACGCTTGAAATGGCTTCAGATACTCTTCTGAATGCTACAACCCAGCCAGCCATAGCCATAGTGGTAACACATATAAAAAACATGGCCGCATTAACAACCAATAAAAAGAAAGTACTGTTTTGTAAAAGCACCGCCCAAAAGCGGGTGCTGTTAACATTTTCTCCGTGGCCGGCGTGTGCAAACGGATTGAACATTATAAAACCATACAACAATGCTAATACACCGGCGCCAATCAGGCCATAGGTCCACTTTTTGTAACTGCCCGGTAATTGAAATTGATGATCCATCTAATCTTTATTTTGAGCCTGCCTATCGGCAGACAGGTTAATGCTTTATTTTTTTGCTACTGCTGCGCTGTCTGCTTTAGCAGCACCAGGTGTTGTTGTTGCTGGTGTAGCTTTTGGCTCCAGTGTTCTGATATACTGTACAATTCTCCAGCGTTGCTCCCTGCTTAACTGAGAAGCGTAGCTACCCATGTTATTCTGGCCATATTCCATTACAAAAAATATTCTGCCATCACTGTAACCGGGTGAAGCCAGTATAATATTTTTTACTCCCCCGACTTTTGCAGCCAGCGGTCCGTTTGCCTCTCCTTTTGCACCATGGCAAACTCCACAATTAATATTAAATAACCTTCCTGCTTCTTCAAGTTCTTTACCGGTTAAAGACTCTAGCGGATTTTTAACCAACGAGCTTAAATTTAATAATCCATTGCTGTCGTTTGGTACATTAAACGGGTATAGTTCGCCTCTTTTTAAAGTACCTGCAGGTGGCAGGTTATTAAAAAATATTTTGTGCCCTGCATCATTGGGGTCCATGGTAAATACAGCAGAGTCACGTGTTGCATAACTTTCGTAAGCACGGCTGTAAGCCATATCGGGCATATAAACAGATCCGGGGCTGCGTTTATCTTTACAACCAATAAACACAACTGCCATTGATAAAATCAGTGTTGCTATAATTGCGAGTTTTTTCATTCTTTTATACATTTAATCCCAATCCCCGGCCCCCTCCAACTCCCCCGAAGGGGGAGAGCCACCGAAGCGATATTTTTAATTCTTAGTTCATTTATTAATTATAACCTCTTTTATATAATAGTTCTTCGCTGCTATCTCCTCCATTTCCTTCCCCTTGGGGGAGATAGAGGGGGCTAATACCCCTTCTCTTCTTTATATAGTTTTTGTTCTTTATGGTATCTGCCAATCCACCATCCTGTTTCTGCTACCTGCACATTTATTTCCTGTGCGCCTGCAGATTGTAAAAAGGCCTGCACTTCGGCATCATTGGTTTTATCGGTACACTCAATAGCCATCACAAAAAGATCGTCGGTAGCTCTTGGATGAAAATGATGTTTTTTTACAAAAGGAGCCAGGTTACACAGGTAACAAAATGTAAGCACCATACCTACTGCCGAAAACAATACAGTAAGCTCAAAAGTGATCGGTATCCAGGCTGGTAAAGCAAAGTTTGGTTTACCACCAATATTTAAAGGCCAGTCTTTGGTAAACACCCAGCTCATAAATGTAAGCGCCGTGGTAGTACCGGTAATGGCATAAATAAACCCTGCAGTATGCAGACTGGTTTCACGAATGCCCATGGCATGATCTAAACCATGCACAGGGAAAGGTGTGTACACATCGTGTATTTTGTATCCTGCCTTGCGAACATTTTTCACCGCAGGAAACAATACCTTTTCATCATCAAATGATCCTACAACAAATTTTTTAATTCCCATACCCCAAACCCCTAAAGGGGCTTTTGTGCCTTCTGTTCAAATAGCGAACTATCGGCTGGTTAAATAATTATTTCAAAAAAAATCAAACATTCTTTCTTTGCTCAAATCTTCGCCCAGTTCCCCCTTTAGGGGGCGGAGGGGGTTATTAGTGTGCATGCTCCACTTCATCATGATAAAATTTCTCTGCATCTGCCTTTTCAATATCTGTCATCTTCACTTTATAATTCTCTCCACTGGTTTTTAAAATTGCTTTGATCTCGGCTACCGCAATAACCGGGAAGTATTTTGCAAACAGGAAAAAGCAGGTAAAGAACAATCCGAATGTACCGAGGTAGAAACCGATCTCCCAGATAGAAGGGCTGTAATAAGTACTCCATGATGAAGGCAGGTAATCTCTGTACACCGATGTTACAATAATTACAAAACGCTCGAACCACATACCAATGTTTACTATGATACTCATGAAGAATGTCACGGTAATATTTCTTCTCAGTTTGCGGCTCCAGAATAATTGCGGCGATACCACATTACAGAACATCATTAACCAGTAGCTCCATCCATAAGGACTGAAAAGGTTTGCACGGTTTTCTTTAAATGCATACCACTCGTAAGGATTTTGTCCATACCATGCAATAAATAACTCGGTTAAATAAGCACAACCAACAATGCTACCTGTTAACACAATTACTTTATTCATGGCTTCAATATGGCCAATGGTAATATAATCCTGCAGGTTTAAAACTTTACGTAAAACAATCATCAATGTTTGCACCATTGCAAAACCTGAGAAGATAGC
>JAYUZB010000011.1:0-3166 GCA_043752185.1 Chitinophagaceae bacterium | reverse complement strand
TTTTTTTGTGCCGTTAACTACCAGGTTTTTTATACAAACTTTATTTTGTTTGTTGGCAGCAAGCAATGCCGTATCAACAAAACTAAAATTAGATGAAGTTGATTTTTGTGCAAAGGAAAGTACCGGACTAAGTATGATAATACAGCAGTAAATTATTTTTTTCAGATCATTCATCAGATAAACAGCTTAGATAACCGGCTGCAAATTACGGGTGTAAATGCAATCATCAAAGATCCAGGTAATTCATCAGGTGGCGGTAATTGCTGTGAATTTCATTTTCAAAATTTTCGTTACCAAAATAATAGATAACATCGTAATCGTATCTTTCAAAAGTAGCAACAACAGCTGCTATTTCTTTTTTATTGATGTGCAGTGTTACAGTAAGCATACCGGTTTCGGCATGTACAGTTGTGTTTAAATGCAGAATGGTGGCATCGTTGCTTTCTACAATGCGGCTTATTTCTGAAATGGCAAACTGGCTGCGTTCCATTTCCAGCACAATGATGCCCCCTATTTCGTTGGTGCCGGCAAAATTGCCAATTGTTTTTAATAAATCGTTGGTTGTGATAACACCCATCAGGTCGTTTTCTTCATTAATTACCGGAACCACGGTGGTATCAAACTGGTTGCTGCAGGTAACAGCATTTAAAAAATGTTCGTTATCATGTACCGATGCCCTGATGAAGAATTCCTGCATCAGCTCTATAGGCATTTTAGGTTCATCCTGGTCAAGCAGATCATCTTCGCTGATGAGGCCCAAAAATTTCTCGTCTTTTATAACCGGCAAATGCGTAACCCTGAAATCGCTGATAAGCCGCAAAGCCTTACTCACCGAATCTTTAAGCTGAAGACGGGGAATGTTGTTATTAATAAGTTCGATGGTTAACATATAACTGGTTTAGGTTAGTAACAGCTATTTGAAATAACGTACAATTGATATTTAAAAGTATACTGCTTTGGCTCTATTAACTTTTTGTAAAGATTTTTTAAGAGCTATTCAATACCCGTAATGACAAGAATTATTACTGAACTGTTGCAGCGGGTGTATTTAATTTTGATAAAAAGGCACCCAGCAGCCTGTTAAACTCTTCCGGTACTTCCATCATGGGTGCATGGCCGCATTTATCTACAAAATGCAATTCGCTGGTTGGCATCAGGCGATGAAATTCTTTGGCAACAAAAGGCGGTGTTATGGTGTCATTGTTTCCCCAAATCAGGCAACAGGGTTGTTTTATCTGGTTTAGTTCTTCGCCCAGGTTATTGCGTATGGCACTTTTAGCCAGTGCAATAATCTTGATCACCTTCATGCGGTTATTGGTTATTTCAAAAACTTCATTCACCAATTCTTCGGTGGCCATGGCAGGATCGTAAAATGTGAGCTGTGTTTTTTTGCGGATATAATCTTTGTCGCCACGTTTTGGATAAGTATCGCCCATGCCGTTTTCAAATAAACCCGAGCTGCCGGTTAATGTGATTGATTTGATACGTTCGGGATTTTTTAAAATATGTACCAATGCAACATGCCCTCCCAATGAATTACCCAGCAGATTAATATGGTTGTAATTGCGGTGCTCTATAAACCGGTGAACAAATTTTTGCAGGCCACCAACAGAAGTGTGCAGCAGGTCAAGTTCGAGCAAGGGTAAAAGCGGAACAATCACTTTGTTTGTTTTGCGAAAATGCTCAATCAGGAACTGAAAATTGCTCAACGCACCAAATAATCCATGCAGCAGCAACAAAGGTTCACCTTCGCCCTCTTCAATAAATTTAAATTTTCCGTCTTGTTTAATTTCGTAACTCATCCGTAATTACTAATTGTTTAATATAAACTGCTATCTCAATCTTAAAGTTATGAAATGCTGATTGGGGCTAAAATTACGTTAAATAAGATAATGGCTGAAATTAATGCGGAATTTTGTTTGACAACGAATTAAAAAAATCGCCCAACTCAGTAAACATATCTTTAAAAACCGGTATCAGGCTTCCAAAACCCTCCATTACTTTAGGTCCCCAAGGTTGTATAAAGGGATAAGTTTGCGAACTTTTTATGGCTTCGGGTTGCAGTAATTGCAGCTTTTCGGCATAAAAAATAAAAATGCTTAGAATGATAATGTAAAGGACCGCATATAAAACGATTCCACCAATGCGGTTAAGCCAGCCCAGCATAACGGCCTGAAATGTCTTTTCAATTAATTTAGCGCCCAGTCTTACCAAAATAACAACTACAAAAAACACCAATGCAAAAGCTATAAACGGCATCCATTTGGCCGAAACACTGATGCTGTCTTTTAAATAGGCTGCAACTGCCGTGGATAATTTTAAAGCCGCAGCCAGGCCAATAATAAATGCAATGATAGAAAAAATGGCAAGTATCAATCCCTTTTGATAGCCTTTGATGATGGCCAGGATGAGGAGGGCAGCAAAGGTGAAGTCTATCAGCATTTTTGTAGTAATTGGTAATTAGTAATTAGGAAGGGCCTTAAATTAAAAGTAGTCTATTGCAACAAACCCAATTCCTAAATCCTAATTCCTCATTACTGCAGACTTTTAAAATTTATCCAGCCAATAACTCCTTGACAATACCACTAATGACTTTGCCATCAGCCTTGCCTGCCAATTGTTTGCTGGCAACACCCATTACCTTGCCCATATCGGCAGGAGAGGATGCGCCTGTTTCAGCAATTATTTGTTTGATAATTTCTTTTAATTCGGATTCATCTAATTGTTTTGGCAAAAATTTTTCTATCACCGCCATTTCTTCTTTTTCTTTTGCAGCAAGATCTTCACGGCCCAGTTTTTCAAAAATCTCCAGCGAATCCCTGCGTTGCTTCATCATCTTCTGTAAAAATTTTTGCTCGGTTGCTTCGTCAATTTCGCCGCCGGCGCCGGGGTCTGTTTTGGCTTTAATGATCTCGGCCTTAATGCCACGCAGGGCACGTAAAACGCCTTCGTTCCTGGCTTTCATGGCCTCTTTCATTTCGGTCATGATCTGTTGTTCTAAACTCATGGTTGTATTTTTTATTTTTTAAGTTGTCAAAAAAAGAATTGGTAATTAGTAATTTGGAATTAGGTTAAGCCCTTTTAATTTAAAGGGTTTCCCAATTCCTAATCCCCAATTCCTAATTCCCTGTTACTTCTGTTCTTTCAACTGCATCGCCCTAAACTT
>JAYUZB010000010.1:0-3175 GCA_043752185.1 Chitinophagaceae bacterium | reverse complement strand
TGAAGTAGCTGCTTTTAAAAAACAAATGGATTCAATTAGTGCAGAGTATAGTTTTAAGAGTTATCCCGGTGCCACACATGCATTCAGCAATCCTGATGCAACTGCCATGGGTGAAAAATTTAAGATACCTATTGCCTACAATGCAGCAGCAGATACTGCTTCATGGAATGAAATGAAAATTTTTTTTGCAGGTTTATTTAAATAAAAAACTAAATAGGCTCACAGGTAAAAGGCAGTTTGAAAAAGCTGCCTTTTTTATTTACTTTACAAAGAATATAAATCATGAACGTTCAAAAAGCATACGATAGCTGGTCGGACCAATACGATTCCAACTTAAATAAAACCCGGGATATGGAAGCATTGGCTTTGCTGGAAACACTGGCGGGTATTAAATTTGATACCTGTCTTGAAATTGGATGCGGTACCGGAAAAAATACAGCCTGGCTGCTTACCAGGGCAAAAACAATTACAGCCGTTGATCTTAGCAATGAAATGCTGGCAAAGGCAAAAGAAAAAATAAACAGCGAAAAAGTAAATTTTATACAGGCAGATATTTTACAGGATTGGGATTTTGCAAATATAAAATACGATCTCACAACTTTTAGCCTGGTACTGGAGCATATTGAAAACCTGGAACCGGTAATTGAAAAAGTATCAAAAAATATTGCAGAGGGCGGTCATGTTTACATTGGCGAGCTGCATCCTTTTAAACAATACGATGGCTCCAAAGCAAGGTTTACTACCGATGAGGGCGAACAGGTTGTTAGCTGTTTCAATCATCATATATCCCACTTTACGCAAGCTGCAAAAAGATATGGTTTTACTATCATCCATATCAACGAATATTTTGATGATGGAGACCGGAATACCATTCCAAGGATTTTGAGTATCCTTTTAAAAGCCGGTAACTGACCGGCTTTTTGTGAATCACTTTGAAATCCTCGCCTGCAATTTTACTGTCAGTCTGAGCCTGTCGAAGACGGGTTAGTTTAATTTAGCGCCCGTTTCGACAAGCTCAGACTGACATCTTTTCAAAAAAGATACGATACTGATTGGCATAAACATTTGCAGCTAATTTTGTTTCAGTGTAGATTTATAAAAAAAAGAGCATCTTTTATTAATCACCCATGAAGAAACTGATCATTTACTGTTTATCGGGATTACTGATACTCCTGGTTTCCTGTGAGCAAACACCTACAGAAGATAATGCCATTGATGTAAATGAAAAAGGTATTGAACTGATAAACTCCGGAAAATATGAAGCCGCATTACAGGCATTTTTAAAAGCTGTTAAAAATCCGGCACTCACAAAAAAATCGAAGGGAACCATTTACCGCAACATAGCCATCACGTATAACCACCTGGAGAAATCAGATTCAGCTATTCATTTTTCTACCCTTGCTGCCAAGTGCTTCAAAAAAAACAGTTACGATTACCTGGTAAATGCCGCAGATGTTGATTTGCTGAGAAAAAAAACAGATGTTGCTTTAGCCAAACTATTAAGGGCAGCAGCTTTAGAGCCTGATGAAATGAGTGTTAACAATACGCTTGGCCTGATATATATGGGCGAATACGATGATGCTCATACTGACCTGGATAAAGCGCTGCAGTATAATTTAAAAGCTTTTGAAACCAATGGAGGCAGAATTATAGAAGAAGTACTTGCCAGAAATTATTACAACATGGGAAACTATGCACAGGCAGAATTGCATTACGAACACCTCCTTCAAAACTACCCCGATATGGTCTCCTACTCCCTAAACATGGGCATGACAAAACATAAATTAAAAAAGAAAAAAGATGCTGACCAGCTATTTGATTTTGTAATAACAAAAGACAGCAGCTACAAGGAAACCATTGATATTTTTAAAGAGAATAACTGAAAACTCTTTTAAATTTTTACTGCAAATTAACGATGCCTGCTCTCTAAATATTTTTCATGTACAACAGCGCTCATGGGCTTGGCGTAAACTTTACTTTCAACCCAACTGATGATATCAAGATATGAGAACACACGTGTTTCATAACGATTCTTTTCAAACTGCTTTATTTTCTGCAACAGTATTTTTAATCCGGGTTTTAGTTTTTCTGCAGATTCGTACACATTATTCTTTAAAAATTTAAACATCTCTTCCTCAACAATGGTAAGGTTTTCCATTCGTGACATAAAACGAAACACAGATTTTATCAGCGATTCAATAATGGCATCGTTACCCAGTTCATAATGAGCCATCAGGTGCACCAGCCTGGCATAACATTGCAGATCAATACGCATATCAACCGGGCCATTAATAATTTTCTGCAGTTGATCTATTGACTGCTCATAATTACCATTACCAAAATACAGCAACGCCGTTTTGTACTGAATTACCAAAACCCGGTGCCTGTCTATATACATCTGAAATTCTTCCAATCCCTTTTCAATTGCCGGAACCATTTTAATCCCCTCACCAAATGTGCCTTTCATTAAATGCTGGTTTATACGGGCACTGGTTAAATATACAAATGCCTGCATGCGAAAATTATCGTGCTGGTTAGCCGGCTTCGAGAGTGTAAACCTTTCAAAACGGGCAATATATTTATCAAACTTCTTAAAATTTCTTAAATCAAAATTGGCAGTAAGCAGGTTGTGTAGTCCTTTTATATAATGCCCTGTTTCAACAGTAATCATCAAAGGCTCCCGGTTAAAAAGGTCAACCCATTTTTTACTGTACTTGTAATACATCAAAAAATCCTGGCGTATAAAAGCATACCAGCAATAACTCTGGTACAGGTAAAGCATTTGATAAAAGCCTTTAAGCTTCGTTGTATCTATCTGCAGGTTTTGTTTAAAAAATTCCCGCACGCCTTTCTCATCTTTTATATTTCGGGCATGGCCATGTTTTACATACCATTGGTATAACTGCAGCGCCAGGTTTGATAAAGTGGTGATTTCATTCCGTTGCCTGTTTACTTCATTGGCTTCGGCTGTTAACTTGTCGGCAGCACCGTCGCCACTGCGGGTTATATGTAATATTTCTATTTTTTTTTCAAGCGATATTACCTGTATTAAAAAACTTTCCTGGTGATAGTTTTTGGCCAGGTCTTTTGCACGTTCCAGTATTTTTAAACTTTGCAGGTACAAACCTTTGTTATAAAGTATACGGGCATAATCCAGTTGTTCGTGCAATTGCAG
>JAYUZB010000009.1:0-8078 GCA_043752185.1 Chitinophagaceae bacterium | reverse complement strand
AGGCGGTCGCATTGAATAAGGTTGTGTAAACCATAAGCAGTCATAAATTGAGTGCCGTTAATCAAAGCAAGTCCTTCTTTACTTTTCAGTTCAATGGGTTGCCAATCAAATTTTTTCATTGCTTCTGCGGCTGGCATTTTTTCTCCGGCATGATATACTTCGCCCAAACCAATTAATGGCAAACTTAAATGACTGAGTGGTGCCAGATCGCCGGAAGCTCCCAATGAACCTTGGGTATAGATTATGGGCAACACGTCATTGTTGTACATATCCATCAGCCTTTCAACAGTATCGGTTTGTACACCCGAGTGGCCATAGCTGAGCGATTTTATTTTAAAAGCGATCATCAGCTTTACGATATCTTTTGGTACTTCTTCACCCATACCACAGGCATGAGATTTTAGCAGGTTGCATTGCAGTTCCTGCAATTGTGTTTTATCTATCTGTACATTTTGTAAATAGCCAAAACCAGTGTTGATGCCATAAAAAAGAGCATCAGATTTCTCCATCTTATCATCCAGGTATTTACGGCATTTGGTTATGCGGTCGTGTGCATCAAAAGTTATAGAAACCAGTTGCTCATGCGCCAGCAGGTTCTTTATCTGTTGAAAATTAGTTGGATTTTTATCTAGCGGTAAATAATTATAACTCATTTAAAATGTACTGTTAGTTTGGGCAATCGTTAAAAACATATAACTTGGTCAAAAGTAACACAAAAACCGCTTTTAAATATGGGATTATTAGCCCTTGCCATAGCCCCGGGTATTGCCATTTGCCTGTTTATTTATTTAAAAGATAAATACAACAGGGAACCGCTGGGATTGCTGCTGCTGAGCTTTATAATAGGTATGTTGAGTATTATACCTGCCGTAATTATTCAATTAACCTTAACCAAACCCGTTGAGCGGATTATGGGCGAAGGGATTCTTTATACTGCTGTATTTTCTTACCTGATTGTTGCTTTGAGCGAAGAGGGCAGCAAATTTTTAGGAGTAAGAATATTACCTTACCGGCGTAAGTCTTTTGATGATCCTTTTGATGGGATTGTGTATGCCGTAATGGTTAGTATGGGTTTTGCAACGCTCGAAAATATTGGTTATGTTTTTCAACATGGATTTGGAACAGGAATTTTACGCATGTTTTTATCGGTGCCTGCACATGCTACTTTTGGTGTGTTAATGGGATACCATATTGGTCTGGCTAAATTTGACCCGGCTAACAGAAAAAGACATCTGCTGCTGGCAATTTTCTGGCCGGTACTTTTTCATGGTACATTCGATTTCTTTTTATTTGTTGGCAATACCTGGCTGCATTTTGCAGGAGCAGTTGTTTCCTTTATTGTAGCAATTAAACTTTCTTTAAAACTGATTCGCAGGAAGCAGGAAATGTCAAAAAAACATTTTATAAACTTAGATACCATCAATAAAGAAGGCCACGACATTCTTTAAAATTTATAAATAATGAATAAATTTATTCCAGCAATTATCATTTGTTTTTTTTCATTTACAACATCAGCACAAACGGTAAAACTGTTAAACTCTGGCAGTAAAGCATCGTTGCGAGGGCTTAGTGTAGTTAGCGATGATGTGGTTTGGGTAAGTGGCAGTGCAGGTTCTGTTGGCCGCAGTATTGATGGCGGCGAAACCTGGACATGGACAACCGTGAAAGGTTTTGAGAAAAATGATTTCAGAGACATTGAAGCATTTGATAAAAATACTGCCATTATTATGGGCATTGCCGACCCGGCTTATATTTTAAAGACAACCGATGGCGGGCAAAACTGGAAAGTTGTTTTTACCGATACCACCAAAGGCATGTTTTTAGATGCGATGGAATTCTGGAACGAACAAAGCGGCATTGTAATTGGCGATCCGCTGGGCGATAAAATTTTTATTGCCCGAACTTTTGATGGTGGCGAAAACTGGCAGGGCATTCCTGCCGTAAACATACCTACCGCTGAAAAAGGTGAAGCATTTTTTGCCAGCAGCGGCACCAATGTGCGTAAGTTAAGTAAGCAGGAAGCTGTTTTTGTAAGCGGTGGTTTACGAGCCCGTTTATTTATCCGTGATAAAAAAATTGACCTGCCCATTATACAGGGAAAAGAAAGTACCGGCGCCAATTCGATGGCGGTAAAAAATAAAAAATGCCTGGTTGTTGTTGGCGGCGATTTTAATGCCAAAGACGATACCACCAAAAACTGTGTAATTACAAACGATGGCGGCAACACTTTTACTGCACCGGTTGTTGGGCCACATGGGTATCGCAGTTGTGTTGAGTATCTTGGCAAAAAAAACTGGATCAGCTGCGGACTGAACGGAGTTGATTACAGCACTGATGAAGGCCAAAACTGGTCATGGATAAGCAAAGACAGTTATCATGCGGTGCGTAAAGCAAAGAAAGGAAAAGCCGTTTATTTTTCGGGTGGTGGGGGAAGAATTGGGAAATTAGTATTGTAAAAATGATAAATAGTCCTATATCGCTTTAATAAAATACATCTTTAATATGCAAAACCATTTTATTCTCACCTTCATACTTATACAGTATTTGTAAGCTCTTCATCTTCCAGTTCATTACGATATTAGAAGCAATTAATTTTATAAATAAAAAAAGTCTGGCATAAAGCCAGACTTAATCAAAATCTTTATTTAGAAACAGTTTACAATTTATTTTCGACCGCCAAAAATAATATTAACCAATGCAAGTAAAACAACAGCACCAATACCAGCCGTTAATACATAATCAAGCCAGCCAGTACCTGTTTTAATGTGCAAACCCAATTTTGGTAACAACCAATAGCCGATAAAACCGCCAACAATACCAACTACGATATTCCCGATCAGTCCCAGGCCTCCGCCTTTAAATACCATACCGCCGAGCCAGCCGGCTACAGCACCTAATACAAGAATGATGATGAGTGATTGTCCTTCCATGATAGTTTGTTTTAATTGATGATAAATAAAAAGATACTTGATACTGGATTCTTGATAGAACCCAATTATTGAAAATCTTTTAAAATTTCAGAGTACATCCAGCATCCAGTATCACTTAATTTAAACTTCTAAAGTCAACCGGTACCAGTTTACTTACGCCAGGCTCTTGCATGGTTACGCCGTAAATCACATCCACAGCGCTCATGGTCATTTTATTATGGGTAACAATGATGAACTGGCTGTTCTCACTGAATTTTTTAATCATCTGCGTAAACTTGCCTACGTTGGCATCATCCAGCGGCGCATCCACCTCATCCAGAATACAGAATGGTGCCGGTTTAATTAAGTAGATGGCAAACAATAATGCGGTTGCAGTTAATGTTTTTTCTCCGCCACTTAACTGGCCTATTGATGAAGGGCGTTTGCCTTTTGGTTTGGCAATGATATCAATATTGGTTTCGGCTAAATTCTCCGGATCAACCATGATCATATCTGCGGTATCATCTTCGGTAAACAATGCCTGAAAAACTTTCTGGAAATTTTCTCTTACTTTATTAAATGTGTCCAGAAACTGCTGGTTGGCTGTTGCTTCCACTTCCTGAATGGTAAGCATCAGACTTTCCCTTGCCGTTACGAGGTCGTTTTTTTGTTCCAGTATAAAGTCGTACCGCTTTTTCATTTCGGTATAAGCTTCAATAGCTGTAGGGTTTATTTCACCAATATTTTCCAAACGCTTGCGCTGCCTTTCGTTTTTCTCTCTCAGTTCTTCCAGTGGGGTATCAGTTGTACGTGGCTCATCAATAATAACATCCAGATCAACTTTAAATTCTACGTTCAGTCTCTCTTTCATACCTGCCAGTTGCAGTTTAAGATCGCTGAGCCTGTCTTTTATTTCATTCAGTAAGGTATCAATACCCTCTTTCGATTTCAGCTTGCTCTTAATTTCATTTTCTTTTTCAGTAAGTGCATTACGAAGGTTATAATACAACTGATCAGCCTCGTTCAATGCTCTTTCCTCTGTTTCTTTATTCTGCAACATGGTAATTACCGTGGCTTCCAGTTCTTTTAACTGTTCTGCTGTTTCAGTAATGCTTGCAGCGGCTTCGGTGAGTTGTGCTGTACTGCTTTCAATCTGCAGCGTAAGATCATTAAGCTGGTTGGTTTTAAATTCAAATTCCTGCTTTAAAGAAACAACCTTGCTTTGCTGTTTGGTAAACTGCAGGTTGCTGTCGTTGAAAGTATTGGTTGCGTTGTTATAATCTTCTTCAGCAGTTGCATAATCCTGCTCTATCAGCTGCATCTTTTCTGTAAGCTCTTTAATTTGTGCATTAAAGTTGTTCAGCAGTTCTCTGGTGCTTGCAATATCTGCATGATTGGTTTCCAGCTGTTTTTCCAGTTCTGAAACTCTTGCAGTGCTTGTTTCTTCCAGATGAGATAGATTTTCAATCTTGTTTTGTAAAGAAAAAACATGATTGGTCAAATTATTAATATCCTGCTGGATCTGCTTTATCGCATTTTCCTTTAACTGCTCATTAAAAGCAATTACTTCGTTGTGATGAGCTTGAATATTTGCTTTGAGGGCAGTAACAATCACTTCCTGTGCAACAATCTCTTCAATTAATTTTTCTAAATTTTTTGCACGGCCAATCTTCTTTCCTTCAAATAAACCAACGCTGCCGCCGGTTAAAGAATATTTTCCTTTTACGTATTTACCTGTTTTCTCCAGTACTACTGCCCCATTGCTGTTGCGTAAAGCTTCTTCATTTTCTGCAATAAAAACATTGCCCAGTAAGTGTTTGGCAAGATTGGCGTATTTGCCATCAATCTCCACCACACTCAATGCAGGTATAGTACCTTCGGGTTGATGATGGCTTTCAAAACCGGTAAACTTATCCTGTAAAAAGAAATTGGCTTTACCTTTTTTATTGTCATCCAGCAAATGAATGGCTTGCAAACCTTCTTCTAAATTATTTACCACATAATAGTTCAGGTAAGGTTCCAGTACATTTTCAACTGCTGCACGGTATTCTTCTTTTACATAAATAATATCGCTCAGTAAAGGTGCTGTATGGTTCCAGTTTGGATTATTATGCAAAAATTTTACACTCTCCGGGTAACCTTCCATCGAGTCTATCAAACTTTTTAATAAATCGTGTTCGTTTTTTTTACTGTCTAATGTGCGGCTTTCGGTTGCCAGTTCATTACGCAGGCCTTCCATTTTATTCTGCGTTTGCAAAATCTGTTCTTTCGTAAACTCGTGATGATCCTGCAATTGCTGCAGGTCGGTTTTCTTTTGCTCCAGTTCAGCTTCTTTTTGTTTCTTCTCCGGTTCTAATTGCTGTAACTGATTCTGACGCTGTGTTTTCTCTTCCTGTATTTGGGTTACAGTTCTTTGTAAATTTTGTATAGATGTATCAGCAACAGCTACTTTTTTCTCTGCATCAAACTGCTCCCGCTGTAAAGCCTGGCTTTGTTTACGCAATTCATCTATATGGCTGCGCTTGTCATCAAAAATTTTGCGCTTTTCTTCTACTGCATTTTTCAAATCAACCAGTTTGCCTTCAAACTGCGTTAACTGAATTTCATCTTCACTTATCTGATTTCCGGTAAACTGTATACTTTCATCAAGTCCTTTTAACTGTCCGCCTGCTTTTTGTAAAAATTCATTCAGGCCTGCTGCTCTTTCTTTTAAATATTGTAAACGCTGGCCACTCAGGTTTTTCTCATTTTCTTTATTCCGCACCGAGTCAAGCATTTCATTAAATGCATGCTGCATGGTTTGCAGGGCTTTTTCTTTGGCTATCAGTTCAAATTTTTCCTGCTCAAGCAAAGCTTCTTCTTTGGCAATAGCTGCTTCCAGTTCGATTCGCTTATCCACTTCTGCCTTCTGCTTCTCGTTCAAATCATGATAAGTAACATTAAAACCTTCCAGTGCAGCTTTCGCCAATTCAATACTTACTTCTTTGTATTCTGTTTTTATTTCGAAGTATTTCTCTGCTTTTTTCGCCTGGCTTTCCAGACTTTTTAGCTGGTTGTTAATTTCAAATAAAAGATCCTCTATACGGGCAAGATCCTGCTCGGCAGCATCCAATTTAAGTTTGGCTTCTTTTTTCCTCGTTTTGTAAATTGAGATACCTGCAGCTTGCTCCAGCATCTTACGGCGACTGAATTCCTTGTCTTTAATAATATCATCAACCATGCCCAGCTCAATAATGGCATAGCTGTCGTTGCTGATACCAGTATCCATGAAAAGGTTGTGAATATCTTTTAAACGGCAGGCAACATCATTCAGGCGGTATTCGCTCTCCCCGCTTTTGTAATATTTACGGGTTACAGTAACAGTACTAAATTCGGTTGGAAGCAGGTTTTTTGTATTATCAAATGTGAGGCTCACTTCTGCAATACCACTGGCACTGCGGGTTTTACTGCCATTAAATACAAGACTCTCCAGGTTTTCGCTACGCAGATTGCTTATTTTATGTTCACCAATCACCCAGCGGATGCTATCCACTATATTGCTTTTTCCACAGCCATTGGGGCCTATAACGCCGGTGATGCCCTCATCAAAATTAAGAATGGTTTTATCGGCAAAACTCTTAAATCCCTTTATTTCTAAACTCTTTAAACGCACGGTTTATCTATATTTTAGTCTAAGGGCAAATATAAAGGAATGGAAGTATAGAAAATTTTGATTTTTTACAGTGATTTGCCTTAGTTATTCACAGTTTTATCGTGGCATCAGGTTTGTTATAAGAAAAGAGAATTTATTTGTGAGATTTAACAAAAGACATTTAGATTTATCAAATTTCATCAACGCATTTAAAAATAAAATATGAACAAATTAGTAAGAGGATTAATTGCCGGCTACGGCGCTAAAAAAGCTGGCTTTGGCTGCTTGGGTACTATCGTGGTTTTTTTTATTATCTGGTACGCTCTGGGTAGTTGTTAATGATTTTTGTTTCTCAGCGCTTTCATTTTCATTTTAAAAATTGGTTGCTGTTAAAATATTCATAAAGCAAAAGATTGATTTTGTTTATACGAACCTATTCGTATTTTTGAACCTTAACCAACTAATCATGAAAAGAATTTTTACGTTTTTGTTATTACCTGCTTCATTGGCGGTTTATGCTCAACCAAAATTAATAACCCAGGCCACCATTACTACTAAAACAACCATTGTTGCTCCGGAAACAGACGAAGCTGCTGCACAAACCATTACATCTGCCGATGGTGAAGTAAGGACCTTACGTTTTAGTGGGGGTGATGGTGAGACCAAAACCACCACCTGGTTAAAAAATGACCTGACTAAAACCTTTTCAGAAAGTGAAATGGGACGCACAACATTGATCAGAGACAATACTAAAAAAATAACTACAACCATTATGGAAATGATGGGCCGCAAATCGGGGTTTTATGCTACCGACGAAGACCAGGCAGAAATGCGTAAGCGCATGGATAGTATGATGCAAAGCAGAGGTGGACAAAATGCATCTTTTGGTGGAGGCGCCAATACGCCTGCTACTTATTCGGTAGTTTATTTTGATGAGAATAAAAAAATAGCGGGTTATGCCTGTAAAAAGGCACTTATCATTGCCACAAGGTCAAACCGTATTGACACTACCAAAGTTTGGTATTGCCCCGATTTTAAGTTGCAAAATTTACCCAGTACTGGCGGCGCCGCTGGTGGTTTTGGTGGATTTAATGCAACTGCAGGCCCTACAGGTATGGAATTGTTAAATGGTTTTCCGATGCAGTATGAAAGGAATATGAACAGGGGCAGGCACATGACTGTAGAAATTAGCAAACTGATTATTGATAAAGATGTGGCAGACAAAGAATTTGAAATACCGAAAGATATTGAAATAAAGGCAATGAAGGACATGCAGAATGGTGGAGGCCCGGGTATGCAGATAAGAATTGCCGGACAATAACTACTTCGTAATTAAATAAAAAACCTCCCGTAAAAAGGAGGTTTTTTATTATGCCATTTATTAGATTTAGAGTTTGTCTACTTCAAGTTTTTTCTTTTCCACTTCTGCCAGTTTAGCTGCATTACCGCTTACTTTATAGCCATGTCCCAAAATTTCCAATGCAAGTTTATAATTAGACTTGTCTGCAAATTTATATTCTTTATAAGTGCTCAAAATC
>JAYUZB010000008.1:0-8099 GCA_043752185.1 Chitinophagaceae bacterium | reverse complement strand
TACGATAGAATGGATGTTGATATGCGTGGTTTTGGAAAAGGACTCTACTGGGTTGAAATTGGTGACCTGAACGGTAACCGTTTAACCATGTGCAGAGTTGTGGTACAATAATAAATAACTAAACAGTTATACATCCCCCCGATATTTTATCGGGGGGATTTTTTTTATGAACAGATTTTGGTCTGTTTATAAAATGCAGTAATTACAATAGCTAACCAATAAACTGATGTTGATTATTTAACTACAAAAAACTTTCAATTACCATTTATAAATTGTATTTTGTATGTATCTATCCACCAAACAATCCCTGCATGAATCAATTCTCCTCTAACTTACATACTGTATACGGCAAAAAAAGAAAATTACTACTAATAACAATTACGGCTTTTTTTCTTTTTTCATTCTTAACAACAAATGGCCAAACAAATCCTACTGTAACCATTAACCAGTGGGCAGCTCAGCCGGATCCTACAAACTCTGCGCCCATTAATTTTATGGTGGTGTTTGATCAGCCTGTTATTGGATTTACAACCGGCGATGTGGTTATTACAGGTACTACGGGTACTTTGATAGGTACTGTTACTGGTATTAATTCAACTACCTATAATGTCGCAGTTACTGGTATGACATCCTGCGGAACAATAACAGCCACTATTCCTGCAGGTGTATGTACCAATACGCTTACGCAGCCTAACCTGGCATCTACCAGTACTGATAATACTGTTACTTATTTACCATCATTACCAAATCCAAATGTTACCATTAACCAGGCACTCTCACAACCTGATCCTACAAACTCATCGCCCATTAATTTTACCGTAGTGTTCGACCAGCAGGTTACCGGCTTCGCAACGGGTGATGTTACTTTATCGGGAACTGCCGGCGCTACAACAGGTATTGTTACCGGAAGCGGCACTACTTATAATGTAGCAGTATCTGGTATCACAGCAAGCGGAACTGTAATTGCAACTATTGCGGCAGGCGTTTGTCAGAGTAACTGTACACAACCCAACAATGCATCCACCAGTACAGACAATACGGTTACAATAACCTGTGTTCCACCCATTGTAAGTGTTACACCAGCTACAAGCTGTGGCGGCGTTGCAGGTTTAGGATGTAATGGCCCATTAACAGCAAGTGGTAATGCAGATGTTTATGTTTGGTCGCCATTGGCCGGGTTGTATACAAATTGCACAATGACAATAGCGTATACAGGCACAAATTTATCTACTGTTTATGCCGGTCCAACTACCAATACAATATATACTGTAACCGGAACTAAATTAGCAACAGGTTGCACAAATGCAGCATCGGCACAGGTATATTATACACCTCCTGCACCAGTTGTAACACCACCATCGGTTAATATGTGTTTGGGCGATGCTGGGGTAAAAATTAAAGTTACAACAGGAGGTATACCGGCTACTCCTGCAATATGGTCTCCGGCTGCCGGGCTATTTAGGGATCCGGCTGCTGCAATTCCATATATTGCCGGTACGCCAGTAGATTCAGTATGGGTGAGGCCCACTCCGGCTGGAATTTATACTTATCAGGTAACTACGCAGGGATTATCTCCTTCAACTTGCACATCACCTCCACGTAGTGTTACTGTTAGGGTTGTAAATCCTGTAACTATTACCAGCCAGCCGGCAAATCAGGTACTGTGCCCCGGTGCTGTAGTTGCAGTATTTTCGGTTAGTATAGCAGGTTCCGGCCCTAATACATACCAATGGCAGTTAAGTACTAATGGAGGAACCACTTGGAATAATACACCTAATGTTGGGCCATATAGCGGAGTAAATACGCTCTTTCTTACTATCAACCCGGTAACTGCCAGTATGAATGGCTATTTATACAGATTATTAATAAACGGAGGAACCAGTTGTAGTGTAACATCTAATGCGGGTTTGCTAACTATTAATCCGTTACCAACTGCTGTAATAACAGCCAACCCCTTAGTTATAGGACCAACGCAAACAACTACCATTTACAGTACGGTTACCGCAAACCCTGCAGCTACCTATGCCTGGTACTACAACAATTCGGTTTTGCCGGGTGCAGTGGCAGATACATTACTGGTGAATTATGGTAGTGCTGGAAATTACCAGTTAAAAGTTACCAATGCCTGCGGCGTGGGACTTTCCAATATAATAACCATTGCCAATTCATTTGCTTTAAACATGTATACTTATCCAAATCCTGGTCGTGGTATTTTTCAGGTAAGATATAACAGTGAAGCAGGTAATACATTGCAACGCTCGTTAACGGTTTATAATAATCGGGGCGAAAAAATTATCGCCCGGAATTTTACGCAAACCATTCCTTATCAAAAAATAGATGTGGATGTAAGGCAGCATGGAAAGGGACTTTATTGGGTTGAGGTGAGAGATGCAAATGGTAAGCGGTTGGGGATGAACAGGGTGGTGGTGCAGTAAAAAAAGTAAAAAGTAAAAAGTAAAAAGTCAAAATTCAAAACCAGACTCCGTTGCGTTGAGTGCCTTTTTTGAATTTTGACTTTTGAATTTTGAATTTGACTTTCATTCACCCTTACTTATATTCTCCAAACACTTTTCTCAATTCATCAGCAATCTCACCAAGCGTGCAATAATTTTCAACAGCTTCTAACACAGCAGGCATCAGGTTTTCGCCGCTGATGGCTTTTTCGTTCAGGGTTTTTAATGAGGTGGTAACTTTATCGTTATCTCTTTTTAATTTTAGTGTTTTTAATTTTTCAACCTGTAAGGCTTGTACCTGTTCATCTATTCTAAAAACAGGTATTGTATTCTTTTCGTTGGTTTGGAATTTATTTACACCCACAATAATTTTTTCGCCACTCTCAATTTGTCGTTGATATTCATAAGCGCTCTTTGCAATTTCATCCTGCATAAAACCCTGTTCAATCGCAGCCACACTGCCTCCCATGGCATCAATCTTTTCAACCAGTTTCCAGGCAGCGGCTTCCACTTCATTGGTAAGTGATTCAATAAAATAACTGCCCGCCAAAGGGTCTACAGTATCTGCTGCGCCACTTTCAAATGCAACAATCTGTTGTGTACGCAAAGCAATGGCAGCAGCAGCTTCGGTAGGCAGACTCAATGCTTCATCATAACCATTGGTATGTAAAGATTGTGTGCCGCCCAAAACAGCAGACAGTGTTTGTAAAGTAACCCTGCTGATATTATTATAAGGTTGTTGTGCCGTTAAAGTACTGCCCCCCGTTTGTGTATGAAAACGAAGCATCATCGCCTTAGGGTCTGTGGCGCCCAGTTCTTTCATCATGCCGGCCCACATGCGCCGGGCAGCCCTGAACTTCGCCACTTCTTCAAATAAATTATTGTGTGCATTAAAAAAGAAGGAGAGGCGTTTGCCAAAAACATTAATATCTAATCCTTTTTGTAAGGCTGCCTGAACATAGGCTTTACCATTGCTAAGTGTAAATGCAATTTCCTGCACGGCTGTACTGCCGGCCTCACGTATGTGGTAGCCGGAAATAGAAATGGTATTCCATTTAGGAACTTCTGCAGCACACCATTCAAAAATATCGGTGATAATACGCATAGAAGCCTTGGGCGGATAAATATAGGTGCCTCTTGCAGCGTACTCTTTTAAAATATCATTTTGTATGGTGCCCGATATTTTTTTCAGATCGGCCCCCTGTTTTTTTGCGAGCGCAATATAAAAAGCCAGCAAAATAAATCCGCTGGCATTAATGGTCATACTGCTGGTAATTTCATCCAGCTTAATGCCTTTAAATAAAATTTCCATATCCTCCAGGCTGTCAATAGCCACACCCACTTTACCTACTTCGCCATCGGCAAGTGCATGATCACTATCGTAACCAATTTGTGTAGGTAAATCAAAAGCAACACTCAATCCGTTGACACCCTGGCTTAACAAATAATGGTATCGCTGGTTGCTTTCTTCGGCAGTAGAAAAACCGGCGTACTGCCGCATAGTCCACATTTTGCCGCGGTACATATCGGGCTGTACGCCACGGGTGAAGGGAAACTCTCCGGCCCCCCCGCCCCCTGAAGGGGGAGTTAGGACAAGATCATCCGAGGTATAGGTTGTCTTAATTTCAATACCGGAGTCGGTAAATATTTTTTTATCACTTGCCATAAATTACAATATTCTTTTTGCTTCAAACTGCAGGGCGCTTAAAACTGTTTTTCCTAATTCAGCATCGGTGCTGGCAACATATTCCAGTATGCGTTTGCTAAGTTCATAACCATTGGCTTCGGGTGGCAGTGTAGCAGCAAGCTGATTAATAATAAAACTGTTCTGGTCTTTTAAATTACCAATGGCTTCCCACATTTTAGGCGAAACATAAATCTGCTGACTAACATTATATTCATATTCTGTACGCAATGCTTCCAGTAAATTCAGCTGCAGGCCAACAACCGTCATGTCGGCTGCCGGTGTACGTGAAACAAGGTTTTTTAATGAACTCCTTTCGGCATACAATGTAAAACGCTCCAAAGCCTGTAGTTTTAATTTAATCACTTCGTTGTTGATACCCAACCGTTCTTTAATCTCATCCTTCATACCCTTAAACTCGGCAAGCAGCCAGGCAATGGCAATAAAAAACATAAAGATGGCTCCAAAAATAATGTTCTGAACAGCTCCTTCTGATAAATGCATAGACCGTTTATTTAGGGCAAAATTAAGGCTTTTAGATATAGAACACGGATGACACGGATTGTACGGATTAGCACAGATTTATTCTGCTTTCCAGAATAAATAATCCGTTTTTCATCCGTTTAACCAGCGTCATCTGCGTTCCATCTATTTTGTCGTATTTCGTAAAAGCCGCTTACCAATTTTATTTAATTTTGTACAAAAATTAAAACATGGAAACAACAACAGCAATACCGGTTACTTTAACTGCATCGGCAAAGGAAGAAATTAAAAGGCTGATGCTTGAAGAAGGGTTTGATAACACACAGGCTTTACGCATTGGTGTAAAGGGTGGGGGCTGCAGCGGCATGACCTATGTTTTAGGCTTTGATGCCAAAACCGAAAAAGACGAAAATTTTGAAATAGATAGCATACCAGTTATTATGGAAAAAAGCCATGGTATTTATTTAATGGGTATGGAAGTTGACTGGGAGGGCGGATTGAACAGCCGTGGATTTACTTTTAATAATCCCAATGCCAGTAAGACCTGTGGTTGTGGGACGAGTTTTGCGGTGTAGCATGCAATTTACTTCCGCCACCAGTTATCATTACTATCTTCATCCGTATCATCAATACCATAATTGTGTGGGTTTCCATTTTCGTCATCGTAAGCAGCATCCAAATGATAAGGATAATATTTCATCCAATTATCTCCATGCTTTTTTTTGAGATGGCTTAATTCTATTTCTAATTCCCTTGCCCTTTCTTCTTCCGGTGTAAGTTCTTCATCAATAAGGTTTGAAAAAAGATCAGCATAAAAAGCGCATTGGCAATACTGCCCAAGGATGCAAGCATTATACGGTGTTCCATCTTTGCACATAGAAAAAAAACCTGGATGCCATTGTTTTATTTTAGCCTGCTGGTTAAAATTATAGCGAATGGTATCGTACTGTATATTTCCCGGAACCTGTGTTTGCAATACAAAAGACCAGTTATATGCATCCAGCATTTTTTTTAGTGCATCAAGAAGCTGGCTTATTTGCTTTTCGTCCAGCATGACTGCTGGTGGTAACATTTCCGCATTAATACCCGTCCACTCCTGCAGATTGCGATCGGGGGCAGTTTTATCTTCTTCTTCATCAGAAATGAAGTCAAACAACTCTACATCTTTATCAATAAAAGGCAGGCTTACATTTGCGGCGGCATAGTTAATATCTTCAAGCAGTTGATCTATGTATTTTTTCATGGCTGTAATTTTTTTACCCCTCTACTAAAATTAATAAATCATTTGCATCTTATAATTTACAATTATCCTCCTTCAATAAAATCCATAAAAAAAGCCCCTTAAAAACGGGGCTCTTAATCTATAACTCAATAAAAATTATACTGTTTTCTTTTTCTCTTTCACCACTTCTGCCGCAGCACCCAATGGTTTGTCTTTTGCAAAGTCTACCAGTATTGGTGCACCCACAAAAATAGAAGAGTATGTACCGGTAATAACACCAATCAACATAGCAAAAGCAAAACCACGTGTTACCTCACCACCAAAGATGAAGAGTATCAGGATGGTTAAGAACACCGTTAATGAAGTCATGATGGTACGGCTAAGCGTATCGTTAATGGCCCGGTTGATGATGGTGGTTTTGGTAGCGCCTTTCATATCGCGGCTGTATTCACGTATACGGTCAAATACACTTACCGTATCGTTCATACTAAAACCAATTACGGTTAATATGGCTGCAATAAAGTGCTGATCAATCTCTAGCGGGAAAGGCACAATATTTTTAAAGAATGAGAACACGGCCAGGGTTACAAATACGTCATGTAATAATGTAACAATAGTACCGGCTGAATATCTCCAGTCGCGGAAGCGAAGGAAGATGTACAGGAAGATAGCGAGCATGGCAAAAATGGTTGCTTTAACAGCGCCACGCTTTAAATCATCTGATATACTTGGCTGTACGGTTGAGTAAGCCTGTATGTTTTCTTTAATAAATTTTTGATAAGTAAGGTCGGCAGGTAATACTTTTTTAAGCCCCTGGAACAACCTTGCTTTTACAGCGCTATCTGCTTTATCATCTGCTTTCAAATACGCTGTTGTAATGTTCAGGTGACGCTTATCACCCACAGTTTTAATGGTTACGTTATCGCCATCAAGTGCTTTTTTAAGGTCGTCGCGTATGTCGTCGTTCTTAACATTTTTGTCAAACTGAACGGTATAGCTGCGGCCTCCTTTAAACTCCACACCCAAATGAAAACCATTGAAGAAAGATGCAACACCTGCCAGTAATACAAAAGAAGAAACGATGTAAGCATACTTTCTGTACTCAATAAATTTATAGCTGGCGTGTTTAAATATCTTTTTAGAAATGGCAGTGAAATAGTTTAAGTGACGATTCTTGTTGGTAAAAATCTCTGTTATTAAACGGGAAACTAAAATACCGCAGAACAACGAAAGCAGAATACCGATGATTTGCGTAGTAGCAAAACCAAGTACCGGGCCCAAACCAAAATAGAACAATATAAATGCAGTAAGTAAAGACGTTACGTGGGCATCAATTACCGGAGCAAGCGAACGCCTGTAACCATCGTTAATGGCAAGCGGATACGATTTACCTTTTGTAAGTTCTTCCTTAATTCGCTCAAATATAATTACGTTGGTATCTACCGCAAGGCCAATGGTTAATACAAGACCAGCAATACCTGCAGCGGTTAAAGTAAAGTCGAGCGAGATTAAAACACCGATGGTAAACAGCAGGTTAAATATCAAAGCGATATTGGCAACCCAGCCGCCGGTGTTGTAATACACCAGCATTAAAATAAATATTATCAAAAAGGCAATGCCAAAAGACATAGCGCCACCACGAACAGACTCTGCGCCAAGCGTAGGGCCTACAACCTGCTGTGCAACAATTTTAGCGGGTGCATCCAGCTTACCTGATTGTAACAGATCGCCCAGATCTTGCGCCTGCTGTACGGTAAAGCTGCCCGATATTTCGGAGCTTCCGCCTTCAATAGGGCCATTTACATTGGGTGCCGAGTAAACAATATCATCCAGTGCAATGGCAATAGGACGGTCAACATTTTTTGCGGTAAGCCTTGCCCAGGTTTTTGCACCTGTGGCAGTCATTTCCATTTTGATGGAGGGTTTCCCTTTATCATCAAAAGCCTGGAAAGCAGTTCTTACACCTTCGCCTTCAAGCGGTGCTTTATCGCTTCCGGGAAGGGTTTTAACAGCATACAATTGAAAAAATCTTTGTGTTCCCTTAGCTGCTTTTTCCTCAATGCCTAATAAGAATTTAGCATCGGCAGGTAAAGCATTTTTTACAACCGGGTTATTCAGGTATTGATAAAACAACCCTGTATCCTGCATGGCAACACTGCCAATATTTGCAGAAAAGAATTGTTTGCCGGTAGCCTGATCTGTTTGTGGATTTTGTGGGTTTATTACTTTGAAGAACGGGTTAACATTCTCTGTTAAT
>JAYUZB010000007.1:0-3186 GCA_043752185.1 Chitinophagaceae bacterium | reverse complement strand
AAAAATGATTGCCACCGATTTTATTTTAGTAGCTGCAACAGCCATTGCTATTGCATTCATCGCAGCCTGGTTTCCTGCACGCAAGGCCAGCAGGCAGGGGGCCTCTCTCTCCAACTCCCTCTCCTAAGGAGGAGGGAGCGGTACATCAAACATCTCCAAGCATTAGGTTCTTCCACATCAACATTTTTGCTTTGTTGGGCAGCAAAACAAAAAAAATTCATTTTGCAAAACATATTCTCCGCTTTAATACTCTAGTTCCCTCTCCTTTGGAGAGGGGTTGGGGTGAGGCCGGGGGCAGAGGGGGGTTCCTACCTCAACACCATCTGCCTGTCGGCATCCAGCTTTATCAATATAAAAATCAGCATGGTGAATGTAAGCAGAGAAGAACCTCCATAACTCATTAATGGAAGTGTAATGCCGATTACCGGCGCCAGGCCAATGGTTACACAAATATTTACGGCCACATGAAAAAACATGATGCCTGCTACTGAATAAGCATATACCCTGCTAAAGGTACTTCGTTGTCTTTCGGCAAGTTTTATTATCCGCAAAAGAAAAAACAGATACAAAAACATTAACAGGCCGCTACCTAAAAAACCAAAATTTTCGCCAACCGATGTGAAAATAAAGTCGGTATGTTGTTCGGGTACAAAATCGCCACGGGTTTGTGTTCCTTTTAAAAATCCTTTACCCAAAAAACCACCGGAGCCAATGGCTATTTTAGATTGTTTCACATTATAATTCTGCTGATCGGATTTATTTTGCTTTAATTTTTGTTCTTCTTCATTGGGTGTATCAAGGGTGGCTGTATTATCGGCAAAAGGATTATCAACACCAACCATACTGAAAATCCTGTTGGCCTGGTAAGGTTTAAAAACATGTTTAAAAGCAAATGGTATAACCAGCCCCACAAACAACGAACTGAATACCCACGCTGCTACTATTATTACAAACAGTTGCCTGTTTCGCCGCATGCGCCTGCGGTTTAAATAAAAAGCCAGTATTGTAAATATGGCAAATGCAATAAGCAGCGTTTTAGTGCTAAACAACAATGATACTACCAGTAAAATTGCCATTGAAACACCGGCAATTAAATACCCCGGTGGCAAACCTTCACGATACATGGGAATTAAAAAAGAAAAGTAAACCAATGCCAGACCCGTTTCGCCCTGCAATATAGAAAGTACAGCAGGTGTAAAAGCAATGGCTGCGGCTATCATCTGCGATTTGGGTTTTTTAAAATCAGTTTCGGGCATTGATAAATACTTTGACAATGCCAGTGCCGTAAATATCTTACACAGCTCAACCGGTTGCAGATTCATAAAGCCAAGCGGAATCCAGCTTTTAGAGCCCTTAATTTCTTTACCCAAAACAAAAGTTGCCAGTACCAGCACTATCCCAATCAGGTAAGAAATGTTGGAAGTGGCTGTAAAAAATTTACTATCGGTTAATAAAATAAAAATGGCAAGCACAGCACAGGCGCCAAAAAAGAAAAGTTGTTTGCTGTAATTTTTTTTAAAGCCGGTTAAGGTTTGCAGAAAATTATCTTTGCTGTTATACTCTACAGAATAAATACAGATGATACCAAAGATTACAATAATAGCATACAGCCAAACCATCAGCCAGTCGATGCCTTTTGATATGGTTGGATTTTTATTGTATGCCATGGAAGGAGTGCTTGTGCATTTTTAATTATTGAGAGAGTCTTTAGGTTCTGGTTTCTTTTTTTCGTTTGGTAAAATAGCTTCGGTATTAATTTTTATTTTACCATCGCTCTCCTCTTTTTTCTGCTGATTTTTTTTCAGGTCGTCTTTTTCTTTTTTTAACTGGTCTAACACTTCCTGCTCATCAGAAGCATCTACATCCATACTGTCTCTTATAATTTTTATATACCCCTTGGCAATCAGGTAAGCCGAATCTTTTCGATGCAACATCGAATCCACTGTTTTCATCTCGCTGTAAATGCGTGGCGGTATCAGATTCATCTTCTCAAATTTTTCCACTATCGGTATCCTGTTTTTTGCAATGGTATCATTCAGGTATTTTTCAATCATCAAACCTACAATAGGTGCAGCGTAGGTACCCCCAAAACGGCCGCTGTTCTCTACCACACACATGATGGCAATCTTGGGATTATCTCTTGGTGCAAATCCACAAAAGAAAGCATGGTTGGGTTGTTTTACACCACGGTAATAATTTTCTACTGTACCTGTTTTACCACAGATGGCAATGCCTGCAACCTTCGCACCAGCACCTGTTCCTCTTTCCACCACATCCTGCATACCATTTTGTACCACATCAAAAATGCTATCGGGTATATCCATAGCCCGGTGCCTTTCTTTAAATTTTGCCAACATACCAAATTTATCTCCATCTTCAATAGAATCTACCAGGTGTGGTGTAATGTACCAGCCCTTGTTGGCAATGTATGCCATCTCATTAGCCGTTTGTATGGGTGTGGTAGTTACCTCGCCCTGGCCAATACTTACCGAACGAAAGTTGCAATAATTCCACGCCCCCTTTCCATAAATCTTATCAAAATCTGCCGGTGTTGGAATATTGCCCGGCCGCTCTGATGGTACATCAATTCCAAGCCGGTGGCCTAAACCAAAAGCATACATGTACCTGTCCCACACTGCAAGACTACTATCCTGGCTGGGGTATTTTGGATTGGTGATAACCCGTTGCATCACAGTAGCAAAGTAAGTGTTATCACTCATCCTAATTGCATTCTGCAAATCAAAAGTTCCGTAATCCAAACAGCGCATGGGTTTACCACTACCGCAACCATAAAATGCACCTGAGCAGGAAACAGTTGTTTCGGTTGTTATAACTCCCTCATGCAAACCAACCAATGCCTGCAATGTTTTAAAGGTTGATCCCGGTGAGTAGGTTGCGCTAACTGATCGATTGAACAAAGGTCTTGCAGGACTTAATAGTAATTCGGCGTAATGTTTTTTTCTTTCGGCTCCGGTTAACAGTTTTGGTTTGTAGGTAGGACTACTAACCATAGCCAGTATACCACCGGTTTTAGGATCAACAGCAACAATAGAACCCAATTTGTTTTCCATTAATTTTTCGCCCAGCGCCTGCAATTCAATATCAATTGAGGTGTACATATTTTTGCCTGCAACAGCAACTGTATCAAATTTTCCTTCTTCTACGGGTTCGGTAAGGCGGTTTTTA
>JAYUZB010000006.1:0-8104 GCA_043752185.1 Chitinophagaceae bacterium | reverse complement strand
TTTTGTTGCATAGTAGTTTTGTTTTGGTTAAGATAAATAAAATTTCAATAGTATTGATAGTTTAACTTTAAATAAAATCGTTACTTTAAAGTGAAATTTAAAAAATTCATCTGAGTTTTTTTACCACACATCAAATAAAATGAACAGCGAAAATAAAAGCGATGATCTAGATGTTTTTATGCTTGAGCTTGAGCATCCGCTAAAGGCAGAGATAGAAGCGGTAAGAACCATCATTAAAGCAAACCCCAAAATTGCCGAACGGGTAAAATGGAATGCCCCCAGTTTTTTTTATTTAGAAGACCTGGCCACTATTCATGTAAAGGCAAAGCAACATGTACATCTTATATTTCATCATCCTGCCATTGTAAAAATTAAGTCTAAATTTTTGGAAGGCGATTATAAAGACAGGCGGATGATGTATTTTGAAAACATGAAAGAAATTAAAGTCCGTAAGAAAGAATTAGCAAGAATTATTAATGAGCTGGTTGATTTGATGAACGCATAATTAAAATGGCCAGCCGATATCGCAGATAACGCTAAATAAATATTTTATTTCTACGACATCAGCATCATCTGTCCACAGGATTCTTCGGGCGGACCAAAAATCATTTCACCAGGCTTAACATTTTATCTGTTCATTTTGCTTTATTTTTAGTGAACAATGTCTTGGTCAAAACACTATATTATTTCGTTCTCCTTAATCTTACTGGCAATTAATTTACCGGCACAAAATTTAACAGGCACTTGGGAAGGAGCCTTGAGCAACGACCAGTTTTTACAACTCAACATTATACAAACCGGCGATAAAATATGCGGCTACACTTTTGACCATGTAAAAGCCGATGAGCGGAGTTTTTGCAAAGCCTTTTTTGAAGGACGGTTCAATAGCAATAGAAAAATACTGTTCATTAATGGAAGCTATTTTATAAAGAATTCCGGAAGCCATACACTCATGAACATTCGGCTCAAACACAAAATAGAAGACGGAATAGAGATACTGGAACAAGAGCCGCTGGAAATTGTAAGTTACAGAGAACGCACCACTTTTTTCGGTATAGAAATAGAGCGATATGTAACTTATGACTCTACTTCATTTGTCTACCTTAAAAAAGTTGCAGACCAGCCATACGAATTAACTGAACTGATGAGGGACTGTATTGCCAGAGATAAAAAGAAAACAGATTCGGTTGTAAAAAAAGATGCCCCGCCAAAAGACAGCATGCCATCTGTTGTAAAAATTATTAAGCCAGAAAAACCAAAAGACAGTTTGCCTGCCGTTGTTACAGTGCCGGTTAACAAGCCAGATAGTATTGCTGTACCCAAAACAATTACCCAGCGAAAAAATAAAGAGCAAAAACACATTGTGGTTGATGTAAAAACCATCAACTTAAAAGTGTACGATAATGCCATTATGGATGGCGATACAGTAAGTATATTGTACAACGGTAAAATGTTGCTTACGCATCAATTACTTTCAGAAAAAGGGGTTGAGCTGAATATAGAACTTGATGAAAAGCAAACCCGCCATGAGATAACTTTATTTGCCGAAAACCTGGGCAGCATTCCGCCCAATACTGCACTAATTGTTGTTACTGCCGGCACCAAACGTTACGAATTATTTGCCAGTGCCAGCCTGGAAGAAAATGCGGTGCTGGTTTTTGATTACCGGCCCAAATAGATAGTTAATAAATCTACCCTTGTCAACTTCGTTCCCCCCTTACAGGTAATTGGGCTTTTGCTTTGTAATTTGTTTTATATTGCCTTTCTTTAAGCACCATTTTTTTTGTCAGCAGTATACTGTGTGCAGATAAAATGGAATCCAATTCCTTCGCTAAGCCAAACTACTGCAACACCTAAAACTTACAGCATGCAAACATTATCTCCTGTACAGGTTAATGAAAGAGAAATATTTATGGATGTGCTCAGGGGCTTTGCCATACTGGGCATTTTTATTGCCAACCTAAACACCTTCAGCTTTTACCAGGAAGGTCTGCCTCCTGCTCCTTATCTTTTGCCCGATTCGGATAAAAAGATGAGCTTCCTGCATCATATGTTCATAGAAGGTAAGTTCTATTCTATATTCAGTTTATTATTTGGCTGGGGTATTGCCCTGCAGATAAAAAGAGGAATTCCCGCTGGCATTGATCCACTACCCACAATAAGAAGGAGGTTGTTCTTTATGTTGCTGCTGGGTGCGATCCATTTAATGATCTGGACCGGCGACATTGTTTTTTTTTATGCGCTCTTAGCTTTTATCCTGCTGCCTTTGAGAAAATTTTCCAATAAAACATTATTATTTACAGGCGGTATCCTTATACTTTCACCCATCTTATTGTATTGGCTAAAAATGACATGGCCCGTGCTTAATACCCCTGCGGAGCAGTTAGGGAAATTAAATGGTTACTTAAGCCAGCAGTTACTTCCGGAATTCCAGGATATCAAATCCAGGGAAGAACTTGCAGAAGCTTTAAAAAGGGTTACCTGGTGGGATGTATTGAAAAATAATATCGCCGGTGCCTTCGGGCGTTTTAGCCACCTGTTAATGGTGAGCCGGGTTCCCAAAGTACTGGGCATGTTCCTCATTGGCTATGTGCTTGGGCGCTCCGGTTTCTACAGGAATATTGATCAGCATAAAAAAACTGTGTACATCATTATTGCAGTGGGTTTACTTATTGGTTTACCTGCCAATTATTTTCTTGCACAACAGATGCAGAACCATATGAAAGATTATTTTGAATTTAAACAGAACGGGCTTTATCAAACCATCAGCTATGCATTGGGTGTTGTACCGCTTGCGCTGGCCTATGTAGGTTTATTCATGCTGGCCTTCAGATCACAAACTGGTAAAAAATTACTGGGCTTCCTGGCACCTGCCGGTAAAATGGCCTTTACTAATTATATTATGCAGTCGCTCATAGGTAATTTTTTCTTTTTCAGTGCAGGGCTGGGATTTATGTGGAAGGTAGGCCCGGTGTATTATACCCTTTTCGGTTTTACAGTATTCATTGGCCAGGTCATCGTGAGTACCATCTGGTTAAAATACTTTAATTACGGCCCAGTGGAATGGCTGTGGCGCAGTACAACCTATAAAAAATGGCAGCCATTTAAAAAAACACAAACAACATAACGCTTTCACTTTTTCAAACTTAATAATTATCATGAAAAAAATTATCATCCTACTCCTGTTGCCAATGGCATTAACAGCACAAAAAAATTATCCAAAACTGCTGGATGAATATGTGCAGGCAGCATTTAAAGTAAAAGAATTTAACGGTACTGTACTGGTTATGCAGAAAGGAAAAGCTATCTATAAAAAATCTTTCGGCCTGGCCGACAGGGAATGGAATATTGCCAACACCAATGATACAAAATACCGCATTGGCTCGGTTACCAAACAGTTTACTGCTGCCTGTATTCTTCAATTAGCTGAGCAGGGAAAACTTAATCTTGATGATAAACTTAGTAAATACATTCCCGATTATCCCAAATGCGACAGCATTACCACACATATGCTGCTCAATCACACATCGGGCATTAAAAATTACACCGACCTGCCAGAGTTTTGGCCCAAAGCAATACTGCCACTTTCAACCGACTCCATGATTGCCCTGTTTAAAAACAAACCCCTGGATTTTTCGCCGGGCAGCAAATGGAATTATAGCAACTCGGGGTATTTTTTATTGGGTGTGATTGTTGAAAAAGCATCCGGAAAAAATTTCAGCGATTATTTACTGAAAAATGTAATTGAAAAAGCGGGATTGAAAAATACCGGTATGGACAACCTGGATTCTGTTTTAAACTATCGTGCAAAAGGATACAGCAAAAGCAGGCAGGGCGTTTGGCAACATGCCATGCAAATTTCTATGGAAGGCCCATACAGTGCAGGTGCCATGTACAGTACCGTTGATGATTTGTATACCTGGATAAAAACGCTCACTGCCAACAAAATAATTTCTGCAGAGTCGCTTAAAAAAATGACCACCGCTTACATGAATAAATATGGTTACGGAATTGGTAGCGACAGCTTAAAAACGCATAGCCGTATTTCACATAGTGGCGGTATACCCGGCTTTGTCTCCTATCTTGCTTTTTACCCCAATGATGATGTTTGTGTAGTTGCCATTTCAAACAACAGCGGTAACTCATCACAGCTGGGTATGGATTTGGCTTCTGTTATGTTTGATTTGCCGGTGCAAATACCATACACGCCCAAAGCAGTTAAAATAGATACAACCATTCTTGACAAGTACCTGGGAAAATATATGGCTACCGGCCCTATTGAACTCATCAAAAAAAATGGAAAATTATATCGTCATCGGGATGGTGCACCTGATATAGAATTAAAACCGGAATCAAACACACGCTTTTTTTATGCAGATGACTCTGACCGTTTTATTGAATTTGATGTTGATAAAGCAGCAAAAGTTACCAAAGCCTGGTTTATAGGAAACGGCGATAAAATTGAAATGAAGAAACTGTAGGTGAAGAAAATATTTCATTACTTATTTAAAACTTAATCATAAAAAACAACAAGATGAAGACCTTAACATTGCTAACTGTATTCTTTCCGCTTTTTAGTTTTGGCCAGCATGACAAACATGTAGAAGATGCAACAGTAAACCACAATCACCTGGCGCATATGCAAGCCAGCCGGGCACAGGTTTTTTATATTCATAATTTACCTGCACCAAAACTTATGACCGGCATTGGTAATTCAAAAATGAAGATTGAAACCAAATCTGAAAAAACACAGGCTTATTTTAACCAGGGACTTTCCCTACTGCACGATTTTTGGGATTTTGAAGCTTACCGGGCATTTAAAGAAGCTATACGAAACGATTCAACGGCCATCATGCCTTATTGGGGCCTTTTACAAACTGTTGGGCCCGATGAAGACAGTGTGTACAAAAGCAGTAAAGCAAAAGCCATAGGCCAATTAAAAAAATTGTTGGCTACTGCAAATGAACATGAAAAACTATACGCCGAAATTTCGTTATTGGCCGACTCATTAAAAGAAAAAGCATATCCCGAGATTGGTAAAAAAATGGAACTGATTGTACATAAATTTCCGGATGATATTGACGCTAAACTTTTTTTAGCGCTTTCAAAAATGAGTGGATATGATACCGAAATGAAACCCGTGGAAGGCCAGTTGTATAGTCAGTTTTTACTTAAAGATGTTCAAAGAACCGAGCCTAACAATCATGCTTTTCATCATTACTGGATTCACTTGATGGAGCATTGCTGCCCCGAAAAAGCCCTTGCCAGTGCGGATATATTAACTTCTCTTGGGCCCACTTCGGGCCATATTGTACACATGCCTGGCCATATCTACAACCGGGTGGGCAATTATAAAAAAGCACACGATGCATTTGTAGATGCCGTTAAAACAGACTCGGCCTACATGAAAAACGAAGGTATACAGGAAGTAGACAACTGGAATTACATTCACAATATAAATTACCTCATTAATAACTGTGTGCATGATGGCAGGCTTACAGAAGGGCTTTATTATGCCGAACGCCTAAAGAACATGCCGGTAGATAAACACCGAAAAAAAGTTTACGACGGCACTTTTTTTAACCAGGGATTAATGGCGCCTGCCAAAATGCAAATGGCATTTGGCAACTGGGATAAGGCAGCGCAGCAATTTGAATTGGTTGTTGATAAAGACACTGTTTACAGTTATACCAACATGGAATATAAAAATGGGCTTACGTTTTTTGTAAAAGGTATGGATGCATTGGCAAAAAACAATGTTGCCGAAGCAGAAAAATATTCGAACAGTTTGGATGCGCTGTTGTGGAGAAATGCAAAACAAACAGGAAAAGAAAGCACACTGAATGAATGGTATCAGAATACCATAAACACAGCAAGTTTGGAATTGCAGGGCTGCATAGCGAGTTACCAGGGTAATTATAACAAGGCCATTAAATTGCTGGAAAAAGCAGAAAAGCAGGAAATTGACCTGGGCTATGGTGAGCCGCCATTATACGCCCGCCCTGTTGCAGTAAGCATTGCCGATGCCCAAATAAAAGCCGAAAAATATGATAAGGCCATTGATACTTACAATGCACTTTTAAAAAGATTTCCCAAAAGCGCATTTGTATATAATTGTTTACGCAATGTATATTTTAAAAAAGGCAAAACCGATAAAGCAAAAGAATATGAAGTGCTGCTAAAAGATGCGTCCGTATATGCTGATTACGGGATGTACGGAAATTTTTAAACAGTTAAATTTTATGGAAGAAAATAAAGATAATAAATCAAAACTTACAACCTACATTATAAAATTTTTAATTTATGTAATAGTAGGGTTTGCTATTGCATTTATTTATCGCCAAATAAAAAACTAATAGAAGAAAATAATGTCACTCTCACTAAAAACCTTTAAAAAAACAGAATATTTTCAACTAGTTAAAATCACTAAAATTTAAATCATGAAACTACTTTGTCTCCTATTGCTACTATCATTTCATATCGCTGTAAATGCACAATCAAAACCGGCGGGTTTTGATTCGACAGCTATACCCCCTGCGGTAAAATCAGTTACCAAACACAGCATTACTATTAATGGTAAACAAGTAAACTACATTGCCACTGCCGGAGCATTGATCTTAAAAAATGAAAAAAATGAAGGGATCGCTTTATTTGGTTATACAGCCTATACAAAAGAAGGCGAGAATGATATGGGTAAACGGCCAATAACTTATGCCTATAACGGTGGACCGGGTTCTTCTTCTTATTGGTTAAATATGGGCATATTAGGCCCAAAAAGAGTGGTGGTAAATGATCCTGAAAACACTCCACCACCACCTTATATATCGGAAGACAATATCAATACTGTTCTAGACATCAGCGACCTGGTAATGATAGATCCCGTAGGCACTGGTATTAGCCAGGCTGTTGGTAAAGCAAAGAACAAAGACTTTTGGGGAGTTGATCAGGATATTAAAAGCGTTAGTCAATTCATTTATCAATACACAACAGAAAATAATCGGTGGAACTCGCCAAAATTTTTATTGGGCGAAAGTTATGGTGGCATCCGCTCAGGAGGAGTGGTTAATTATTTACAGGGAAAAGGTTTGGCAATGAATGGAGTAATCCTTGTTTCTGTATTAATGGATTACCGCACGGTGGTTTTCCAAACCGGAGATGATTTTCCTTACATTGGATATATGCCCACCTATGCAGCTACTGCATGGTTTCATAATAAAATAACAAACAAGCCTGCAGATTTGGAAGCTTTCTTAAAAAATGCAAGGGAGTTTGCAATAGGTGAATATGCCACTGCTTTAATGAAGGGTAGCGCATTAACCGATATGGAGAAGGACAAGATGGCAAATAAAATTGCCTCCTTCACCGGATTAAGTAAAGCGTATGTGATAAATGCTAATCTGCGTTTCAATCCAGCTCAATTCCGGCAGGAATTATTAAGAAGTGAACACATGATTGCAGGAAGACTTGATTCAAGATACAAAGGAGTTTCACAAAATCTATTGGCCGAAAGTGCAGGGTATGATCCGCAAAGCACAGCCATTTCCCCTGCTTATACTTCTGTGTTTCTTGATTACTATTATAACACGTTGAAAGTTGATAAAAATTATTATTATCAAACATCAGCAGGTGGCACCGAAGGTTTTGACTGGGACTGGAAACATGCAAAAAGTTCAAATGCCCGGTCAATGCCAGCACCTGCCCACACAGGCATTGACCTTGCAGAAACGATGAGCCGCAACCCGGATCTAAAGGTGCTGGTGATGCATGGATATTATGATCTGGCTACGCCTTTTTTGGGAATAGAATACACAATTGATCATTTGGGTTTGGAACCGGCCATAAGGAATAACATAAGCTATAAATATTACCAGGCCGGGCATATGATGTATCTCGACCCTGCATCAGCAGTTACATTTAAAAAAGATATTGCAGCGTTTATTGAAATGGCTACAAAAGAAAATCGGGCAAAAAAATAAGAACCGGATAATATTTAAAGGCAGGATCATCAGACTGCTTATTTATCTGGCCAATGGTTTTGCCTGTGCTTATATATACCGGCAAATGAAAAATTAATTATGGAAGAAAATAAAAAAATCCCCGAGAA
>JAYUZB010000005.1:0-3192 GCA_043752185.1 Chitinophagaceae bacterium | reverse complement strand
TATGGTATAAACATGAAATTCAATGGATATTGGCTAATTATAGATGCATTTAGTTAAATGCAGAGTACTGTATTAAGCCCTAGAATTAGAAATTAAAGATGGGTATCAGTGGTATTGGAGCCAATAGAAAATAAGCAGGTAGATCGGGAGGTATGGGATTTGAAAGACAAAGATATAATCAATTTTTGAAAATGGCAACAAAAAGATAAAAAATATTAGTCCGCTTAACAATAATTATTGCAAAGCATTAAAAATATTCAATACTATATGACTGGTTAATTATTTCAAACCCAGCTCTTTAACAATCCTTACAATCTTTTCATCCAGCATTTTTTCAGTGGCATCAAAAGCTTCAGCATCAGTCAGTTTTGCATTTACACTGAAATAAAATTTTATTTTAGGCTCGGTACCGCTTGGCCTTGCCGAAATTTTTGTTCCATCTGCCAAAACAAATTGCAGCACATTGCTTTTAGGCAAATCAATTGCCCAGCTTGCACCGGTCTGCAAATTTTTGCCTGTTTGCAATTCATAATCCAGCAGTTCGGCAACTGCAGCTCCATCAATAGTAAGCGGCGGATTATTTCTATATCCTTCCATCATGGCAGCAATTTCTTTGGCGCCATTCATTCCCTTTTTGGTAACACTCACCAGGTTCTCTTTGTAAAATCCGTATTGCAGGCAAAGGTCAACCAGTTTATCGTACAGGGTACGGTCTTTGTTTTTTTCGTAAGCCGCCATTTCGCAACTGAGTGCCACGGCGCTGATGGCATCTTTATCCCGAATCTTATCGCCAATCATTAAACCAAAACTCTCTTCACCGCCAATAATATAATTTTCTTTGCCCTCTTTTTCTTTTATCATTTTACTTATCCACTTAAAACCGGTAAGCACATTGTAACATGCCACACCACTGGCCTTTGCAATCACATCAATCATATCGGTGGTAACAATGGTTTTAATAACCATATCGTTGGGTTGTGCAATGCCTTTTGCCTTGCGTGCCTCAATCATATAATTAAAAGCAAGCACAGCGGTTTGGTTTCCATTCAGTAAAACCCATTCGCCTTTTTTATTTTTTACACCAATCGCCACCCTGTCCGCATCTGGGTCGGTACCCAGCAAAATATCCGCATCTAAAGCTGCTGCTTTTTTAAGGCCAATGCTCATGGCTTCAGTTTCCTCAGGATTAGGATAGATAACTGTAGGAAAATTTCCATCCGGCGTTTGCTGTTCTTCAACAACATTTACATTAGTAAAACCAAATTGTTGCAATGCTTTTGGTACCAGCACAATGCCTGTACCATGTATAGATGTGTATACAATTTTCAGGTCGCTTTGCGCCGCACAAACATCGGGGTACACACTAAGGCTTTTAACCATGTCCAGGTATTGGGCATCCATAGCTTCGCCCAAGGGAATGATATTTGCTTCTCCACCTATCCATTTTACATCATCTACCGAAGCAATTTTTTCTACTTCTTTAATTACATTTTTATCGTGTGGCGGCACCATCTGTGCGCCATCATCCCAATAAGCTTTGTAGCCGTTATATTCTTTGGGGTTGTGGCTGGCAGTACAAACCACCCCACCCTTGCAACCCAATGTGCGTATGGCAAAACTCAACTCAGGCGTAGGCCTAAGCGCTTCAAACAAATACACTTTAATACCGTTGGCTGCAAAAACATTGGCAGTTATTGATGCAAACAAACTGCTGTTGTTGCGGCAGTCGTAAGCAATAGCAACACTTATTTCATCTGTAAAGCATTGCTTTAAATAATTGGCATAACCCTGTGTAGCCATACCAACGGTATATTTATTCATACGGTTGGTGCCAATACCCATAATGCCACGCAAGCCACCGGTACCAAATTCAAGGTTATTGTAAAACGCATCCTCCAGTGCGGCAGGGTCGTTTTTTTGCAAAGCCGCTATTTCATCTTTTACTGCCTGGTCGTAATTACCGCTTAGCCATTTATCTATTTTTTGTTGTGTTGCTTCATCCATTGTCTTCGTTTTATAATTTCAAAAATAAATTATTCATACTTCATAAAAGCAAAATAATTAGTTTTGTTATATGCTCTCAGGCTGCAATAAATATTTGAACCATTTTTTGCTGAAACCAATTCTAACGATTGGCTTTATCTTTTCATTTTCAATCGCTGCATTTGCCCAGGCTTATGATGCTAATGAAGTTGGAAAATATCCCCAGATGAATCCCCTTTTATACGCTGCTTTTAAAAAACCAGTGAATTCCAATCTTTTGCTTTCCGAATATGTAAAACCATCAAATTATGAATTGATGTACTGGCCTAATTTTCCATTAACGCCTGCCCAGGTAGAAGCCAGGGACAGGGAATGGGAAAGAAGAAACAATCGCCCCTTTGGAGAACAAATACTCAGCGACATAGCCACTGAGATTATTAAGTACCAGGTTAATTCACTTATATACGGCAAAAAAATGCCTGTTGCCGTAGCCCCTAAGTTTTAAATCTTCTTTATTAACTTATCCGTAAATCTTATCCATCGGCAATAACAACAGCCGTTATGCTTATTTTTGTTTTTTATGAACCCAACCTCTGTACATAATTCATCTTCACCTGCCTGCCGGCAGGCAGGTTGGCCAAGTCGATCAAAGACATTTCGGGGCTCTTGTACAGCTAAAGCATTATTGAGCTTTTTTATCAGCATATTATTTTCATCTTCGGCATTTGCTCAAGACTCAACTTTAAAATTTACTCCGAGTTCTTTTAAAGAATCTCATGGTGACACAACTGGTAAACCAATTAACCAATTAACCAGTAAACAAATAAACAAGAGAGTAAAAATCATCGCCGCCACAAACATTATCGGCTACGGTGCTGCCCTGGGTGGCCTCTACGCCGCCTGGTACAGAAATTATCCGCAGAGTAATTTTCATGTTTTTAACGATATGCCTGAGTGGAAAGGCATGGATAAGATTGGCCATGCGTATGGAGTGTATGCCGAAAGCCTTGCCAGCATGGAACTATGGCGCTGGACGGGTGTTGACAGAAAAAAAAGAATTTGGTATGGTGGATTGAGTGGCCCTGTTTACCACACTGTAATAGAAGTGCTGGATGCCTACAGCGCCGAATGGGGCTGGAGCTGGGGCGATATTGGCGCCAACTTTATTGGCAGCGGCATACTCATTGCACAGGAACTTGCCTGGGATGA
>JAYUZB010000004.1:0-18839 GCA_043752185.1 Chitinophagaceae bacterium | reverse complement strand
AAACCACTCCAAGTAAGATACCGGCAGATCACACAAAACCCTGTCTTTGTATTTTCCAAAAGGCATTTTCATTTTTACCAGTTGCAGCAATAATTCGGGATTGGGTTTATTGGGTTCTTCTGACATAAAATGAAATCGGTTAATCAATAAAACTACTACAGATGGTTATACACACAATATCGTTATTAATCCACCATTCAATAATAACTGCCTTTTATCTTTTTTATTAATCAATGCTTTTATACATTTACTTAATAGAAATGCTTGCTAAAAATAAAATAAAATTATTTTAAACTTTTACGGGTCATTCCCATCCAAATTAGCATGATAAAAACTTCTGTTACTGCCCCATCTTTTGAAGTTATCAGTAAGCACATTTTTGCAAATGTTGTACTGAATAATGAAACCAATCAAAGATCTTTATTTGCTGCTGCTGCTTTTCAACCTGGCGATGTGATCACGAAGTTTAGTGCAGACAAAATTCAGAAATACGCAACCTACTTAACCGTGCAAACCGGCACCAACAGGCATATTACACTATTGCCGGATTTTTTGCAATATATAAACCACAGTTGCGCCCCTAATTCTTTTTTTAATACCACTAGCATGGAGCTGGTTTGTTTGCAAACCATACAACCGGGCGATGAGTTTACTTTTTTTTACCCCAGTACCGAATGGGAAATGGCGCAACCTTTTGTTTGTAATTGCGGTACTGCAGCATGTATACAATTAATAAATGGTGCTTCACATCTTTCTGTTGAAACACTTTCAAAATATAAACTAACCGATTTTATCAGGCAACAGGTAAAACAAAAATTATCCCTGTAGTCTTCTATTATATTCTATGGCTGCGTTCAACCCATTAATGTCTTCTGTTTCTTTCCAACAAATTAAAGTGTGGGTACTGGCACCGCTTTTAGAAACCAACGATGCCAATATTGATTATTACTACGATTTCAGCCAAAGTATTGCCGAGTACGAAAAAACTTTTACCGAGCTGGGTATAGAATGGAAATGGCAGCCGGTTACCATTAAAGATTATCCCGATGTTATAGATGTCATCGCCAGGGAAAAAGACTTCGGCAATAAAACACCCGTGGTTTTTAATTTGTGCGATGGTGATGAGGTTAACGGCACCCCCGGTATTTCGGTTGTAAAATTATTAGAAGAAAAAGGACTGATCTACACAGGATCTGATGAATACTTTTACCGTATCACCACTTCTAAAATACCCATGAAAAAGGCTTTTGATAAGGCCCTTGTTCCATCTGCCAAATGGAAAGCCATTCATGATAAAGATGATATTGACAATATTTTTGAATCTCTCGGTTGTCCCGTTATCGTTAAACCATCCATCTCCGGCGGCAGCATGGGCGTAGGTATAAAAAATGTGGTTCACAATCAAAGTGAATTACAGGAACAGGTAAATAAAATGTTTGATGGCTACCGTGGATGGGATCTAGCAGCTGATGGACTAATCGCTGAATCTTTTATTACCGGTCCCGAGTTCACGGTGATGATATCCGGCTCTTACAATAATCCTTCAAACGCAAAAATTTATACACCGGTCGAAAGAGTCTTTCATGAATCTTTGCCCGAGCAGGAAAAATTTTTATCGTTCGACAGGCTTTGGGAAATTTATGAAGATGAAACACCCATGCCCAACGAAGCTAATTTTTATGAGTACGCTTTGCCCGATGCAAAGCTGATTGATGAAATAAAAAAGATAAGCTGGGATGCATTTGTTGCCTGCAAAGGTTGCGGTTACACCCGTGCAGATATTAGGATGAATAAAGAAACCGGAAAGCTATATGTACTGGAAGTAAATGCCCAATGCGGTTTAAGTGAAGATGAAGATTATACATCAATAGGTGCCATACTTCGTTTTAGCGGAAACACATTTACTGAACTGGTTTCAGAAATTATTAATGATGCGTTCACCCGCCTGTCGGCAAGCCAGTTAAAAAGGCGTATTGCGTAAATCATCTGCTGCAGATCTTTGCAGAATAAAAAATGGAGTCACAAGAAAATAAAAATAGTTCTTCGCACCAATCTTCGAGATTTCCTCCCCCTTCGGGGGAGATAGAGGGGGCCGGGCTTCGTCTTTGTGTCCTCCAGCCCGACTATTCCACTTCTGATGTTGATTATCAAAACTATGATCCTCCCAGGGACATCAGCCATTTAATGCCCGATGCTGAATTTGATCATGTGCTTCTGAATAAATTATCTACCTACAAACAACTCAAAGAACTTAAAAAAAAGAACTACGATGTTTTTGTAAACCTTTGCGAAGGTTACCTGGAGTGGAGCGTTCCATCTATTGATGTGATTTATTTTATGGAGCTGCTTAATCTTCCTTTTACAGGTCCTACATCTTTGTTATATGATCCGCCTAAAGACCTGATGAAATATGTGGCTTATACAGCCGGTATTAAAACACCCGCATTTGCATTAATTGAAACATTGGATTGTTTGGAGAAAAATTGCGCCCATTTAAAATACCCGCTCTTTGTAAAGCCCGATAAAGCTGGTGATAGTTTAGGTATTGATCAGCACTCTTTGGTACATACCAAAGAAGAGTTGCTGCAAAAATGCACAGAGATATTGGATGAATACGGGCCATTACTCGTTGAAGAATATATACAGGGAAGAGAATTTACTGTAATGCTGGTTGCCAATGCCGATGATGAAAAAACCTGCACGGTATTTAAACCCATCGAATATATTTTCCCGGAAGGCTTTGCATTTAAAACCTATGCCTTAAAAACATCAGAGTTGCATCCCGAAGCAAACATACCCTGCAACGACCCTGTGCTGGAAGCTGCACTAAAAGATGCCGCACTGCAAATTTTTCAGGGCTTTGGTGGCGCCGGTTATGCCCGGCTGGATTTTAGGGTGAACGATAAAAACGAAATTTTCTTCCTGGAAATAAATTTTACCTGCTCGGTTTTTTATAAAGATGGCTACGAAGGATCGGCCGATTATATTTTAAAAGCCGATGGCATTGGCCAGGCCGGTTTTCTTAAAAAGATAGTAGATGAGGGTATTGCCCGTCACCAAAGCAGCCAGAAAAAATACAGAATGAATGGTAATGCCATTGCCGGTTATGGTATTTATGCCACCCGAAATATTGAGGTTAATGAGCAGATTTTCAGGGGAGAGGAGATGGCCCAGCGCATTGTAACCCACAGACATGTTGACCGTAACTGGAATGTTACCGAAAAAGAAATTTTTAGAAAATATGCTTATCCGCTCAGTAAAGAGGTATTTTTGCTGTGGGATAATAACCCGGCAAACTGGGCACCACAAAATCACAGTTGCGATCCGAACACCGCTTATGAAGGCTTAAATGTAGTGTCTTTGCGCAATATTCAGCAGGGCGAAGAACTAACCCTCAACTACGCAAGCTTTTTGGACGAACATATGGAGCCCTTTAACTGTCGCTGCGGTGCAGCCAATTGTTGCGGATTGATTACTGGAATTACCCATAATTCGGTAACAGAAAGAGAAAGCCAACGCAAGGATTAAACTCACAAGCTTTTCCCGGGTCTTACTAACCACCCATTACATACTCTCCTTTTTAAAGGAAAATGTTTTTACTATTGATTTGTCAATAACAGGAATGAGACTTTTTAATTCTGTCATGCTGAGGTACGAAGCATCCCGGCAAAACCCAAACCGGTTTGAAGAGTTGAGATGCTTCGTTCCTCACATGATAGCGAGACAGTTGAACAAATTTTAACGATTAACCTAAGAACCCAACAACAGAACTATGTCGAAGTTTCAAATATTGCGTAACCTGATGATGAAACATAAATATCAGCTGATATTTACGTACTCCTTATTCTCTTTGGAAATGATGGGCGGATTGCTGCGCTTTTACTTTTTTGGCGAAGCCATTAACGACCTGATAAAAGGAAGTTACAATGGCTTGATCGTTCTTACCCTTGTTCACCTGGCTTACCTGGTAATTGGTACCATCCGCCACATGTTTGATACCCGAACCTACACTGCCATTTACACATCGTTGGTTACCCGGTTTTTAAGCCGCCGTTATTTAAAAAACGATGTATCTAAACTAAGTGCCCACAGTAACCTGGCCCGTGAGTTTGTTGATTTTTTAGAACACGACCTGGTATATGTTATTGAAGCTGCTTACAATATTCTCGGTTCTCTTATCATCCTTTTCTTTTACGATAAAACTGTTGTACTTATTTGCCTTGCGATTATGATACCGGTAATCATCATCAGTATGCTGTATGGTAAAAAAATGATGCGGCTTAATAAACATAAAAACGACGAACTGGAAAAACAGGTAGATATCATCAGCACCGGCAACAACCACATCATTCGCCATCATTATAATAATTTACGCAAATGGCAAATACGCATTTCAGATAAAGAAGCCTGGAACTTTGGCTTTATGGAGATCATGGTTTTGCTGGTAATTGCTGTTTCATTAATTGCATCAAAAAATCTGCACAGCACCACCATTATGGCCGGTAGCCTGTTTGGTATTTACAGTTATATTTTAAAATTTGCTTCGGGGCTTGATACGATACCTTACACCATGGAGCGCCTTTCTTCTTTAAGTGATATTACGAGGAGGATTGAGTTGGAGGTAGATGATATGTCTGCCGGACAGGCAGGTATGCCGGAGGAATTGATAAATAAAAAACCGAAGATGCGTTTTTTATCAGGAAAAAAAACAACCCGGCTTTCTGCTTAATTAATTTTTTATCTTATCATTTTTAATGGGAGAATAATCCTGTTTTACCTGTCCGTTTACAGATATTTTTTCAAAATAACATTTTACTCCTATGGCGGTATTCAGGTCTTCTATGTTTTGAATATGAAAATGCAGATGTGCTTCTGATGAATTTCCGGTATTGCCGCATAGGCCCAAAAGCTCGCCTTGCTTAATTTTTTGTCCTTCTTTTACTTTTATGGATTGATGTTTAAAATGACACAATACCAAATACTCATTGTTGGAAGTTTTTAAAATAACCATATTGCCGCCAACATTAAATGTATTCATCTGGCCCGGTACATTATCCTTTACACCATCCACAACCAATACTATTTCGCCATCGCAAGGTGCAATTAGTTCTTTTCCAAAAGCATAGTAATCTTCGTTTGTTTTACCATCTGTTTTGTACGAGTTTCCTTTGGCATCAGTTATTATAATATCAAAAGCATTTTTTTGTGCCGGGGTAGATACGTGATAATTTAATTCCTTCGTATCGCCACCCCAAAACACCGTCCATTCGTCTTTAAACGGCAGTATCAGTTTGGTTGGGTTTCTTAAAAGTTGGGGTTGGGTTTCGTCTGCAAATGGTTTTATAAACAGGCCGTTAATTTTTGAGTTATTATCCAGCGATATATTTAATGCAAATAAAGCTTGTTCAAAATTTGTTTTGTAAACAGCAACTGAGCCGTTAGCATATTTAATAAACTGCCGCTTTGTTATTTGTCCTACCTGTGCTTTTAAGCCTGTTAAAAACTCAATTGTTTTCTCAAACGGTAAAGCTTTTTGCATGTTGGCATCAAACATTATAAATATTGAATCGTAATTATAATTATTATAATTCAACTCAAATTTATCTGCAATGGCTTTGTATTTTGCTGTTTCGGTTTGTGCAAAAGAGCTGCACATAATAAAAGTAAAAAGCAGAGAGAGAGTTGTATTTTTCATTGTGTGTTTCGGTTTAGTATGTTGATGTTAAGTTTTGTGGGATGTTTAAATAATCATGACAAAAACCCTCTTTCGATCTATTTTTCTTTGCTGACAGTTTTACCTGATAATCATTACCGATCCCCGCTCTTCTCTTTTAATAGTATCCTTGTACATAAAGCTGGCCACCCACACATAGCTGCCGCTAAGCTGTTTGCCTTTGTACAAACCATTCCATCTTACAAAAGGATTGCGGGTGTAAAAAATAAGCTCGCCATAGCGGTTGTAAATATGCAATAAATAATTGCTGATGGCGGACACATTGCCCAGGGCACCAAAGTCGGGGTTGGTTGCATCGCCATTGGGCGTAAATGCATTGGGGAAAAACACATCGCCGCAGCTGCCACTGGCGGGTTCGGTAATTTGTACCGATGTTGATACTACGCAACCACCGGTATTATCGGTTGCTGTAACGGTATAAATACCTGCGGCAAGATTTATGGCCGTTGCACTGTTCTGCACAGGCAAGGTGTTCCAGCTATAGGTAAAGGGAGGGTTACCACCGGTTGCCAGGGCTGTTGCACTGCCATCTTTTACACCATAGCAACTTGCATCTTTTTTATTGGTGATGCTGATGATTGGCGTAGCGGCCGTGGCTATTACAATATTAATATTTTCAAAACAAGCTTTGCTGTCGGTAACTGTAACGGTATAATTGCCGGGTGCAAGTCCGCTGGCGGTTGGCCCGCTGCCGCCCGATGGAGACCATGCATAAGTATATGGCGCAGTGCCCCCCGTTTCATTAATGGTTGCTGTGCCGGTTAAAAGTCCGCAGCCAGGTTGTATAATATTTGTTGTGTGTGCTAAAACTGCTGGTGCTGTAATAATTGCCGTGGCGGCGGTTTGGCAACTGTTTAATGCGTTAACGGTTACGGTATAAGTTCCAGCTGTAAGGCCGGTGGCGGTTTGCGTTGTTTGTACAGGCGTTGTGTTCCAGCTGTAAAAAAATGGTGCGGCTGTAGCAGGAATTACATTAACTGTTGCCGAACCGTTATTATCGCCGGCGCAATTATTGGTTCCGGTTATAGTAGTTGTTAAGCCCAGTATATTTATATCGTTCGGGTATATAAAAACAGAAGTGTCATTATACAGGCTGGTTGCTGTTAATGTAACGCTGTAGGTTCCCGGTCCGCTAAAAGTATGTGTTGGGTTTGTAAGGGTAGATGTGTTGTTTGCACCCGATGCCGGGTCTCCAAAATTCCAGCTAAGTGATGGGCAAAAGGCAGAGGTATTTGTAAAGGCTACAGTATTGCTATTAGTGCAGGAGTATGTAAATGATGCATTGTTAGGTGGTGCTTCGCCAATTACAATATCATCCACAGCAAACCCATCGTATGCGTTACACGCTGTGCCTGCGCCAAAAATAAACCGGAAGATAACGTTGGGTGTACCGGCAAGATTGATCAAAGTATGATGTGCATTTATCCAACCCCCGCTACCACTGCCGCCCAGGCAACTGCCGTTAGTTGACTGTATATTTCCCGACCAACCGTCTCTTATTGTTGCAAGCCCATTCATGTTGGTAATTGGCGAAAAATTGAACCAGGCGATATTTAAACAGTTTGCCGGTTCAGATATGGCACCAACATTTGTCCAGGTAGCGCCCAGGTCTGTTGAGTATTGAAAACCAGCACCGTCAAACTGCCGTTCCGTTTCCCAAAAAATATTGAAAGATATATGCGGATATTGAAGCGTTGTAAAATCAAAACAGGGGCTTTGCAGCCAGGACCTCTCACCGTTGTTATAAGAGCTGCCCGTGAGTCCGCCAACTATCCAGCATTTTGTTCCGGTAGCTGCGCTGTTAATTACGGGTTTGGTTGGCGTGCCCCATGCCCAGTCGCTGGCTATGCCGCCGGTTGTAAAACCGCCGTTGGTTGTTTCAAAACCTTCGGTGTAAGGAAAGATATTTATGGGTGTGGCACATTGTGCAATTGTTTTTTGCCAGGTACATAATGTACAAAGGAAAAATATGATACCCTGTAAAACTCTATTTAAAAACAATCGCACATTCAATAATTAAGCTTGTAAAATTACTTCATTATACCTGTATAAGCTCAGATGGGGAATATGAATATACTGTTGCCAGGGCCATGTTATTCTTCATTTTTCTTTACAATTAAAAACCAATTATTCTCCAATGGTAAATATCCATACTCATAACAATAAAAGTAAGTCTTGTCTGTTTTGGTGTGGTATATATGTGTGTGGTATTTAAACTGAAAACCCTTTTCAATCAGTTTATCACGGTTTGCTTTTGCGGTTGCCTCACCTTCGGGCAGCAGGCTTTCCAATATGCGACGGTTTTTACCCAAGGCGTTATTTACGTTGCGTATGTTGTTGTTGGCAGCGCTCTTCAATTCATTATTGTAGGCCGCCCGGCAATAATCATCGCAGAATTTTTTATCGCTGCGGCCTTTTACAGGCTTTTCGCAAAACAGGCAGATTTTGGTTTCTTTTTCTTGTAACATAGTACAGACAAGTGTTTTGTTATATTAAATGTACAAAACATTTCCGATACAACCGTTTACATACGCTTATATAGGTAAGTAAAGGGATAATCTCCGGCTATCGCTTTTTGGCAACCGCATCTTTGCATTGTCAATCGGAAACAAACAAACCCGGCTGATTGAAATAAATTAAAAAACCGCACGGCTATAAAACAACAGCACGGCACAAAACGAAAAAACATGTACGCATTAAAAAACAAAGTTCAATTGATTGGTAACCTGGGCAACGCTCCAGAAGTAAAAACTACCGAAAGCGGTAAAAAGCTGGCACGTTTCAGCGTAGCTACCAACGAGAGTTACCGCAATGCCCAGGGCGAAAAAGTAACTGAAACAACCTGGCACAATTTGGTTGCCTGGGGTAAAGTGGCAGAAATTGCCGAAAAGTATTTGAACAAGGGAAGTGAGATTGCCATTGAAGGCAAGCTCATCAACCGCAGTTATACTGATAAGGATGGTAATAAAAAGTACATTACCGAGGTACAGGTAAATGAACTGTTAATGCTGGGAAGCAAAGCAGAAGTTTCTGCTTAAACCTTAAGAACGCCGGCTAAGTTTTCAACCGGCGTTCTTTTCTTATTATCTCCTCTTATCTTTATTGCAATGCAAACAATAGAACGTAATGAAGTCTTTGACTTAGCTTATCGCTTTGTAACTGAAACAACCGAAAATATTTTTCTTACTGGCAAGGCTGGTACTGGTAAAACCACATTTCTGAAATACCTGAAAGAAAATTCAACCAAGAATATTGTGGTTGCTGCGCCAACAGGTGTAGCAGCTATTAATGCCGGTGGCGTTACATTGCACAGTTTATTTCAGTTACCCTTTCATCCTTTTCTGCCCACAAAAAATAATAAAGAAGAATTATTGGCAAAGGTCAGGCAAAACAAACAGCGCCAGCAGCTGCTTCGTAAAATGGAATTGCTGGTAATTGATGAGATAAGCATGGTACGTTGTGATGTGATGGATGCTATTGATACCATTTTAAGGCACACGAGGAGAAATTATCATTTACCTTTTGGAGGCGTACAATTATTATGCATTGGCGATCTGCACCAATTGCCACCTGTTGCACAAAACCAGGAGTGGAGTATTTTAAATGAATATTACGAGTCGCCTTTCTTTTTTGACAGCCTTGCCATAAAAGAGCAATTGCCTTTATTAATTGAACTCGATAAAATTTACAGGCAAAAGGAAGATAGTTTTGTGAGGCTTTTAAACAAGGTGCGTAACAACCATATGGATGCGGATGATTTTGAAGATTTGCACCTAAGGTACGATCCAGCCTTTCGTCCGGACCGGGATGAAAAATATATTACGCTCACCTCTCACAACAAACAGGCCGACCAGATCAATGAACAGGAATTATACAAATTAAATGGCGCAAGCTTTAATTACAAGGCTGTGGTTGAAGATGATTTTCCGGAGAATATGTATCCTGTAGATTTTGAATTGGGTTTAAAAGAAGGCGCACAAGTCATGTTCTTAAAGAATGACCTTATTCAAAGGCGATATTACAACGGTAAGATTGGTGTGGTAAAAGATCTTACAAAAGATAAGATCATCGTTGATTGTGATGGCACTGAAATTGAAGTTGGAAAAGAAACCTGGGAAAACAGCCGCTACACACTGAATCGTGCAGATGGGAAACTGGAACAGGAAACGCTTGGAACTTTTACGCAGTATCCGTTGCGCCTTGCCTGGGCCATCACCATACACAAAAGCCAGGGCCTTACTTTTGAAAAGGTGATGATTGATGCCGGTGCAGCTTTCAGCAGCGGGCAGGTTTATGTGGCATTAAGCCGTTGCACCAGTTTAGCCGGCATTGTATTGCTTAGTAAAATTGCACCTTCGGCCATACACAGTAATGAAAATGTTATTAAAGGCCAGCAAACACTTTCATATAAAGGTTCTTTGCCTGATCGCTTTGCGGGTGCCAGGCGATTATTTACACAACAATTACTGGAAGAGATTTTTTCATTTGCAGAAGTCGTTTCAAGTATTGAGCAATTAGGTTTTCAAATACATCAGCATCTGGATAAATTAAATGCAGAATCTAAAAACTGGATAGAAAATTTCAGACAATATATTTTGGCAGATAAAGAAGTTGGTTTAAAATTCATCGGGCATATTGCTTACTTAATGAAAGAAGAAGCAGTAATTGAAAATAATGCCGGCCTTCAAAAGCGAATCTCCGATGCTGCCAATCATTTTATTCCAAAGCTTGAAAGTTATACCCGGGAATTAAAAGCCCATCCGATAAATACTGAACACAAAGAAGCTGCTACTTCCGTAAATGAAAAAATAAATGAACTTGCGCTTGCTTTATACAACTGTAATTTTTATCTGCAATATTGCAAACAGCCTTTTTCTGTCACTGGTTTTTTACAACATAAATTAAAATATGTTCAGCCACGGTTTAGTTTAACCTGCTATGCAGTGGAGACGAAAGAATCTGTTACGGATCTTTCAAATGCAGAGTTGTACGACACGTTAAAGCGTTGGCGAAATATGGTTTGTAAAGAAAATGACCAGCCTATTTACATGGTGGCAAACCAAACTTCTTTGCAGGAAATTGCCACTTACCTGCCGCTAACTAAAAAAGACCTGATGCAGATAAGCGGCTTTGGTAAAGCCAAGGCAGAAAAATATGGAGACGAGATTTTAGAAGCGGTTGAAAGTTTTTGTGAAAGACATGGCCTGGAAACCAATATGGATGCAAAGACGGGGAATCCTAAAAGGGAAAGAAAACCAAAAAGTGCCGAATCTAAAACTGATACTAAAACCATTTCTTTCCAGTTATACAAAGCCGGAAAAGATATTGCTTCAATTGCCAAAGAAAGAAATTTATCTACTAGCACCATTGATGGGCACCTGGCTTATTTTGTTGGTAACGGAGATATTGATATCAATGATCTGGTTAGTAAAGAAAAACAAAAATTAATAAATGATGCTGCAGCCAACCATGGCATTGCCAGTCATAAAACCTTAATTGATAATTTACCAAACGATATCAGTTATGGAGAATTAAGGATGGTACTTGCTGCAAACAACATAACAAAATCATAAATGCTTTAAACAGATCTGCCATCGCTTAACAACGATGGCAGATATTCTTGCGATAAAGTTTTTACTTTTTTACTTCTGTTTTGGGTTTAGTTTCCGGAAGATTATCTGCCAAAATCATCCTCTACTCTAATAATATCTTCTTCATCGCTTGGGTTTGCGGCATCGGTGTGTTGCCATATTTCAGCCACAATTCCCCAGTTAGCAAGGCCAACCAATCTATGCCTATCGCCTTGTTTTAACTGGATTATATCTCCTATATGTAATGTTGTAGTTTCTTTTTGTTCGTCTGTATCACTGGTAACAACAGCCGCAGTTCCGCCAATCAGTTTCCATATTTCGGCCCGGCGGTTGTGGTATTGCCAGCTTAATCTTTTTTCTGGCGCTACTATTAATATTTTAGGGCTTAGTTTGCCGGAAATGTTTAATTCGTCTTTTGTAAAACCAGGGAAATACAGATCTATAAATTTCTCTGCTTCGGTTTCTTCAATCACAAAAAAGCCACCCCAGGGTCGGGTATTGTCTTGTTTATTAATTTTTAAATTTTTAAGATGAAGGTACTCTGCTACATGCTCAAAAATTAATTCCTTGGGAGTGTTTGACTTAAAATTCAGGCTCATGTATTTATATTTTATCGACCCATAAAAACCATTAAAATCTGTACATCGCTGGGGTTAACGCCCGAAATGCGGGAAGCCTGTCCCAACGTTCTGGGTTTTATTTTTGTAAATTTCTGCCGGGCCTCGTTGCTGAGCGAAACCAGTTTTTCGTAATTAAAATTATCCGGAATTATAAGATCTTCTAGCTGGCTCATTTTAGAAACCAGTTCTTTTTCCTTTTCAATATAGGTGTCGTACTTTATCTGTATCTCAGCCTGCTCCAGTGTTTCGGTATCAAAACCGGCAAGCGTTTCCTTTACTTTAGGAATGTATTTGATCATTTCATTAAGCCCAATCATTGGCCTGAGCAGGACCTGTGCCGCTTTCTGTTTGTTTAATAACGCAGATGACTGTACGCTTTCTAAAAAACCGGCTGTTTCTTCCGGAACCAGGTTCAAGGAATTAAGGAGCGCTTTTATCTTCTCTACATTTTCTCTTTTTGCTTTCACTTTATCCATTCTTTCCTGCGATGCCAACCCAAGCCTGTAACTTATTTCTGTCAACCGCAAGTCTGCATTGTCCTGCCTTAATAAAGTTCTGAATTCGGCACGGCTGGTAAACATGCGGTAAGGTTCGTCTGTTCCTTTATTGATCAGGTCATCAATCAATACGCCAATATAGGCTTCACTTCTTTTTAAAATAACCGCCTCTAATTTTCTCGTTTTTTGGTGAGCATTGATTCCGGCCATTAAACCCTGACAGGCGGCTTCTTCGTATCCTGTTGTACCATTGATTTGTCCGGCAAAAAATAAATTGCCAATTAATTTGGTTTCAAGACTAAATTTCAGTTGCGTTGGTGGAAAAAAGTCGTACTCAATGGCATATCCCGGCCTGAACATTTTACAGTTTTCAAACCCGGGAACCATTCTAAGTGCCTGAATCTGAACACTTTCCGGTAGCGAAGTAGAAAAACCGTTAACATATATTTCTATGGTATTGAACCCTTCTGGTTCTACAAATAACTGGTGTCTGTCTCTTTGTGCAAACCTGCTTATTTTATCTTCTATGCTGGGGCAGTACCTTGGACCCGTTCCCTGTATACGGCCCTGATACATAGGGCTTTGTTCAAAACCTGTTTTTAAAAGTTCGTGTACTCTTTCATTGGTGTAGGTTATCCAACAGCTTTTTTGTTGTTCCGGCTTAATTCTATCAATATCCAGGTAACTGAAGCCCACAATTTCATCATCACCTTTCTGCTCTTCCATTTTAGAATAATCAAGGCTACGTCCATCAATTCTAGGCGGTGTGCCGGTTTTTAACCTATTAGTCTCAAAACCCAGAGAAATCAGTTGCTCTGTTATGCCCGTTGAGGCTTTTTCAGCCATTCTTCCACCGCCAAAATTTTTCTCTCCTATATGTATTACCCCGTTTAGAAAAGTACCATTGGTTAATACAACGGCTTTGCTCCTGATCTGATGCCCTAACCCGGTTGTTACACCCACAGCCATCCCATCTTCAATAATAAGGCTCTGCACCGTATCCTGGTAAAAATCAACATTTGGGGTGTTTTCAAGCATTTCCCGCCAGGTTGCAGCAAAAAGCATCCTATCACTTTGCACCCTTGGGCTCCACATTGCCGGACCTTTTGAACGGTTCAGCATCCTGAACTGGATCATGCTTTTATCTGTAACGATGCCACTGTATCCACCCATGGCATCAATTTCGCGTACAATTTGCCCTTTGGCAATCCCGCCCATGGCGGGATTACAACTCATTTGGGCAATGGTCTGCAAATTCATGGTTACCAGCAAAACTTTGCTACCCAGGTTAGCGGAAGCGGCAGCGGCTTCGCAACCAGCATGTCCGGCGCCTACTACTATTATATCGTAATTCTGAAACATCGGATGCAAAGGTAAGTAAACACTTTTTGAAGCCTCGCAATGAATGCCGATTTCACGTGGAACTCTTTTATGTTATATTTTATGTTCCACGTGAAATCGGTATATGGTACCTGTTATATAAAATATCGCTTTAAGTATTTGTTTTCTCTCGATCGCATAACCAATGCATCTTCCTTCTTCTTGTCCTTATAACCACATAAATGCAGTGCCCCATGAAAAACCACCCGGTGTAGCTCTTCTTTAAAGGAAACTCCTAATTGCTTTGCATTGTCTTTTATTCTGTCAACGCTCAAATAAACCTCTCCCTCTATTTCATTTCTGGAAGAACTAAGGTCAAATGTGATTACATCAGTGTAATAATCGTGTTTCAGGAAATCCTTGTTAATGTTAAGCAGGTGTTCGTCTGAACAGAATATATAAGAAAGATTAACAAGTATCTTGTTTTCGGTGATGAAAAGCTTTTCAATAAAAAGCTTTAATCTGGTACGCTCATTTAAAGCAGGGGTTCGGTCAAGAGAGTAAAATTGAACTTTTTGCATGTCGTTATTTCTTATATCGAAATTAGATAACAATATTGATTTGATACATTTGTAATTGATTTAAAAGAAAACGATTGAAATGAAGAAACGGCTATCGGAAGTTAGGGTTGGCAAATATGTAGTCATCACGGCGTTTGAAAATGACGATATTTTTTTAAAGCTCATGGAAATGGGTTGTATACCAGGAGAAATTGTAAAGATTGATCAGATAGCTCCCCTTGGAGATCCTATTTCCATTACAGTTGCTGGCTATCATTTAAGCTTAAGGCTGGATGAGGCTGAAATGATTTGGGTTGAAGAAACAGCCATACCTGTTTAAGTTAATCTCAAAAAGATCTTTTTTAAATGAAAATTGGACTTTACTTTGGTTCCTTCAACCCTGTTCATAACGGCCATTTAATAATTGCAAACCATGCCGTTAATGAAACCGACCTTAACCAGGTTTGGTTTGTGGTGTCTCCTCAAAATCCTTTTAAACAATCTGCTTCATTACTTAATGAGTATCACCGCCTTCATTTAATCAAATCGGCCATTGATGGTGAAAATAATTTACGGGCAAGTAGTGTTGAGTTTAATCTGCCCAAACCCTCTTATACTATTGACAGCCTTGCTTACCTTAAAGAAAAACATCCCGAACACGAGTTTTCAATATTAATGGGCAGTGATGGTTTTCAAAACTTAAACAAATGGAAAAATTACGAGGTTATAGTTTCCAACCATTCCATATACATCTATAAAAGACCCGGCTTTGACGTTACTGAAGCCTTTGGCGGCAAGGTACATATATTATGTGCCCCGCTTTTAGAAATATCGTCTACACATATACGTGAGTTAATTAAAAACAGAAAATCTATTCGGTTTTTAGTGCCTGATATTGTAAAGGAAGAAATTGAACTGGCTGGCTATTACAAGAATTGATCAAAAAATAAACCCCGTTAAAAGACAAAACAAAACAATGAATGGCGGCGGTATTTTAGAATATTGTAAAACAATGAACGTGCCCAGAATAACAGCCATATTAATGTAGCTGATTGTACTGTATGACATTATTGAAACATCTTTAACCAGGTATAACGTTGCTGCTATCATAATGCCTACCACCGCTGCATTGATCCCTTCTAAGGAACGTAAAACAACAACGAATTTTTTTAAGTATTGCCAAACCGGAAAAAAGAAAAGCACCAGTAATGCACTTGGAAGAAAAATAGCTATCGAACCAATTAAGCAGCCCAATAACTGAATCTTTGGCCCTTCTTTTTTCAAAGCAATACCACCCATAAAAGAGGCAATTGAAAACACGGGCCCTGGAATTGCTCTTACGAGACCAGCTCCTGTTAGCAGCTCATCTCTTTCTACTTTTATAACATCCGGATTATTTTTTATTACCCTTTCTGAAGTTGGCCGTACAACATACTGATCAAGCATCAGCGGAATTAAAACATCGCCACCACCAAATACAAAAGATCCAAATCGATAGAAGTTTTCAAAAAGGTTATAGGGCTTTTTGTTATCCCAGTTTTGCTTTCTTGCTGTTTCGCTTAAAAATCCGGCGACTATAAAAATTAATACAAAGAGCCAGATATTTGTCCATCTTATTTGTCGGGGTTTTATAACCTCATTGGTTGGTATACGCTTGCTGCTGAAATTGGTTGCAATACCACCACAAATTATTAAGGCAGGAATTATCCAAGGGATTTTAAAAAGAAAAAATGTACTCAATAATGCCACCAACATAATTACCTGAGTTATGGTATTTTTTATACTGATTTGGTAAGCTTTGAATGCTGCATAAGCCAAAAATCCAATAGCCATTGGTTGTATAAATTGAAACAATGTTGGCTTTATAGTATTGGTTCCGATATTAGCAACAACAAAAGACAGCCCCCCCATTATTGTGCAGGCAGGTAAAATCCAGATAAGTAATGTAAGTACTGCTAATTTAACACCGCCGCGTTTATATCCAATAAGGGTAAGGGTTTGGGTAGACGATGCGCCTGGCAATAGTTGGCAAAACGATACATATTCCATCAACTCTTCTTTTGTTAAATCCTTGCGCTTTTCAACGAAAGTTTTCAAAACCATTCCTATATGTCCCTGCGGTCCGCCAAAAGCTGTAACGCTGTGAATAAACACAGATCTTAAAAAAGGAATATGACGCACCAAATTTTTCAATATTGCAGATAATATTTTTTTATACCTTTAATCCAATCTCTCTCAGTCTTTCATCCAGATATTCCCCGGCAGTTGTATCATCATAAATTTTAGGATGTGTTTCATCAATACAATTTTCCAGGCAACGCAAACTCATAGTTGTTTTTGAGTGAAGAAAGAAGGGAATAGAAAAACGGGATGTGTGCCAAAATTGCCTTTCCGGATTTACAACCCGATGCGTTGTGCTGCAAAGTTTATTGTTTGTAAGGCGCTGCAACATGTCTCCAACGTTTACAACTATCTGTTCAGGCAACGAAGTAACAGGCACCCATTTATCCTGCTTTGATAAAATTTCAAGACCATCGGCAGATGCGCCAACTAATAAGGTAATTAAATTAATATCCTCATGTTGTTCTGCCCTGATGGCACTAACAGGTTCTGTTGTAATCGGCGGATAATGTATCGACCTTAATATGGAGTTTCCATTGTAAACAAATTCATCAAAATAATTTTCGTCAAGGCCCAGGTACAAAGCAATTGCCTGCAGCAAAGCTGTGCCGGATTTTTCAAAGGCACGGTATGCTTCAGCCAGTGTTATATCAAAATCCTGTATTTCTTTTACCGAAACATTATCAGGATAGTTTACTTCGCTAAAATTATCTCTCGCAACCTGTCCATACTGAAAAAACTCTTTTAAGTCCGGAGCTTCACTTCCTTTTGCATGCTCTTTACCAAAACTTGTATAACCACGCTGGCCCGCCATTCCCTTAATTTCGTATTGCTTCTTTTGTTCTAATGGTAAAGAGAAAAACTGTTGTACATATTCATACAAATCTGCAATCAGTTCATCTGAAATTCCATGGTTTTTAACTGCAACAAAACCAATTTCTTCATAAGCTTTACCTAAATTTTGTACAAACTCACTTTTCCTAATGGGGTCTCCTGATAAAAACTCCCCTAAATCTACCGATGGAATAGACATAAAATATAACTTTAGTTTTTACGAATGTAGTTTTGATTATGAAAAAATACAAAATATCTTTAGCACTTAACTGCTTTTTGTTCTGCTCTGCAATTTTGGTATGTATATCATGCACAAAAAGACATTTATCAATTTAAATCGGAAATAAAAATTCATGATTATAGTAAACTTGATTATTGAGCAGCACATCCCTGGAAAAAAGATTTAAGCGACAGTGTTCCCTCCGATTTACAATCAAATTACAAGCCTGATAGTTTGGCCGATGTTTTTTTTATTCACCCAACCACACTCACTGATTGTAAAGATGAAAGGTGGAATGCAACCATTAATGATACTTCTATCAATTAAAAAAAAGATTATTCAAGCATTCTTTACCAAGCCAGCGTGTTTAATGAAAAATGCAGGATTTTTGCTCCCGGGTACAGACAAGCTCATATCAGATGCTTTTTTATGAATACACCAGATACCGACAGCGCATTTGAAATTGCTTATGCAGATGTAAAAGCCGCATTTGAATTTTATCTGAAAATCTATAATAACTACCGTCCAATAATCATTGCATCGCACAGCCAGGGAACTAAACATACTGGTAGATTACTGAAATAATTTTTTGAAACCAAACCTTTACAAAAGCATTTGGTTTGTGCATATATTATTGGACTACCTGTTCCTGTTAATTATTTTTCTACCCTAAAACCTTGCAACGATTCTCTTGCCACCGGTTGTTTTGTTAGCTGGCGTACATATAGAAAAGATTCGGAAGAGCCAAAGTTTATTGCAGCTGAAAAATTTAAAGCTATTGTTATTAATCCTTTAACCTGGACAAATGAAAATAATCTCGTATCCTCATCATTAAATAAAGGAGGTGTGCTTAAAAACTTTAACCGTGTGGTGCCACAGATTGTAAGTGCTCAAAGTCATAACAATATTTTATGAAGTAATAAACCAGATGTGCCTGGAAAAATGTTTTACACACAAAAGAATTACCATGTTGGTGATATGAATTTATTCTACATAAATATCCGCGAAAATGTAGAAACCAGAATTAAAGCTTTTTTAAAAAATCAATTGTAGGTATAAGTAACTATGTTATTTAAGATCTGTTTACCATATTGATCAATTGCAAATTGCTTAGTTCTGTAATGGGTATTAGTTCCAGTAATAAAACCCATGTCCGATGTTTTTTTCCATTGCTTATCCCGATAAATAAATTTCTGAAGAGAATATTTTATGCTATCTGGTGTATATATTCCTCCAAATTCAATGCGTATTTTTTTTGTTTCAGGTTTAATTTCTTTTTCAAGCTCCGCTGCATTTTTATAAAAATGTAAGTCGGGATAATCTTCTGTAAGATAATTTACAG
>JAYUZB010000003.1:0-18880 GCA_043752185.1 Chitinophagaceae bacterium | reverse complement strand
TATTAGATGGATGCCTTTTTGCATAAGAACGAATAATTAGTCCTCCATAGCTGTGTCCAACCAATACAAATGGCTGTTGAATATTGAGAGCATTAATTAAGGATTCCAATTCGTAAACTATCGTGTCAAAATCTTTGTTTTTATTTGCATAACTGCTGTTACCTAGTCCAGCTCTTGAATAACGAATTGCAGTTGTGAATTTACTCACTTTGTCAAAGACTGAGTCAAAACTAGCTAAAGGTCCCCCATATCCTGCGACGAAAATAACAGCAGGCTGACCGGTACCTTTTTTCTCGTATTGAATTTGATTTCCATTTATAGGCATAAATTCCTGGGCACTTATAGAATTAGCCACAAGCATACAGGCGAGTAAAAAGAAGTATCTTATAAAAAATTTATTCATTTTAATTCTTTCTTAAAACTGAGCTGGTTTGAATAATAGCAGCCAACTCATAAATATACGTAAGTCTTGGTACACTTTCCTAATGATAACCATTACAAAAATGTACCAGCATTCTTAAATACAAGCTACGCTTTGGTAAAAAGTTCCCCAATGGTATGCGGTACAAGGGAGGTTCTTATTTCCTTTTACTAAAAGAAAATAAGAACAGAACAAGTTCACAACGATGATGCCATGAAAATATGTGGCTCGTCACCAAAAATTACTTCTTCTTCGCCGCTTTCTTAACCGCTGCCTTTTTCTTTGCAGGCGCTTTCTTCTTATCAAAAGCTTTAGGGTCCATTGCCAGTATCATTGCCTTTACTTCATCCAGGCTGGCAGCGGCTAAAGCTTCAACTGTATATTTTCCTTTTGGCAGGCGCAGGCGTTTTTTACTGTACACAACTTCCGGGCCCCAGCGGCCATTTTCTACAGCAATCTTTTCTTCGGGCCATTGTTGTATAAAGCGGTTGGCTTCTTTTGCTATTTTCTTTTCAATGAGTTCGTTGCAATCGGCCTGGGTAAGGTTTTCAAAATTATAACGTGCAGGCACATTGATGAACATATCGTTCCATTTTATAAAAGGCCCGAATCTTCCTTTGCCTTTTGTAATAGGCTTTTCATCATAAAAAGCAAAGGGCGCATCTTCAAATTTTTTGGCATTGATGATTTCAATGGCTCTTTCTAAAGTAACACCGGATGGTTCTTCGCCACGTGGTAAGGAAATGAACTGATCGCCAAACTTTACATAAGGACCAAAGCGGCCAATGTTAACCGATATTTCCAAACCTTCATGCTCGCCAAGTGGAGCGCCTAATTTAAAAAGTTCCAGCGCCTCTTCCATGCTGATGGTTTCAATACTCTGCGATGGTTTCAGTTTGGCAAACTTTGGTTTCTCATCGCCTTCGGCTACGCCAATTTGTACCATGGGGCCATAGCGGCCCATACGTGCAATAATAGCTTTACCGGTTGTGGCATCGGTGCCAAGGGCTCTTTCGCCAACAGCACGTTCAGCATTTTCTAAAGTATGTTCAACGCCTTCATGAAAAGGTGTATAAAAATCACTCACCATTTTATTCCACTTCATTTTACCGTCGGCAATTTCGTCAAACTCTTTTTCTATATTGGCGGTAAAGGAATAATCCATCACTTTGGTAAAATGCTGGCTTAAAAAATCGGTAACCACCAAACCAAGATCGGTTGGAAATAGTTTTGATTTTTCGGCTCCGGTATTTTCCTGGTCGGTTATTTTTCTTACTTCATTATTTTGCAAACGCAACACACGGAAATCTCTTTTTACACCTTCCTTATCTTTTTTCTCAACATAAGTTCTTTTGATGATGGTGGAGATAGTGGGAGCGTAGGTACTCGGTCTGCCAATGCCCAGTTCTTCCAACTTCTTTACCAGCGAGGCTTCTGTGTAACGGGCTGCATGTTTGGTGAAGCGTTCGGTGGCTGTCATTTTTTCGAATGCCAGTACCTGGCCCACAGTTAAATTAGGTAAGCGGCTATCGTCTCCATCATTTTCTTCTTCATCATCAGTGCTTTCTAAATACACTTTTAAGAAGCCATCGAATTTTATTACCTGTCCGCTGGCTGTAAGTTCCTGGTTGTTGGTGCTGATATTTATTTTAGCCGTAGTGTTCTCCAATTCTGCATCTGCCATTTGCGAAGCAATGGTTCTTTTCCAGATCAGCTCATACAAACGATTCAGATCGGGATCGCCAACAGATTTATTTTCCATGTATGTTGGGCGTATGGCTTCATGTGCTTCCTGTGCACTTTCGTTTTTGTTTTTGTATTTACGCACCTGTAAATATGTAGAGCCAAAGCTGCTGCTGATCTCTGCTTTAATGGCATCCATGGCAGTCTCGCCCAGGCTCACACTATCGGTACGCATATAAGTTATCTTACCGCTTTCGTATAGTTTTTGTGCAAGCAACATGGTTTTACTTACACCATAACCCAGTTTACGGCTTGCTTCCTGCTGCAGGGTAGATGTGGTGAAAGGCGCTGCCGGTGTTCGTTTTCCGGGGCGTACCTGTATGTCTTTTACTTTGTAATCGGCACCAATGCAACTCTGCAAAAACTTTTCTGCATCTGTTTCATTATTATATTTAGTACCCTCTGCTTTAAAAGAAACGGTTTTATTATTTAGATCTGTTGCAGCCAAAGTTGCTTCCAGTTTAAAACTGCTTACCGGTGTAAACTGATTTATTTCTCTTTCTTTTTCTACAATTAATTTTACAGCCACACTTTGTACACGGCCGGCACTAAGGCCGCCACTCATACCTATCTTGCGCCAAAGAACAGGACTCAGTTCAAAACCCACAATGCGATCAACAACCCTACGTGCCTGTTGTGCATCCACCAGGTTCATATCTATAATGCGTGGATTTAAAACCGCTTTTTGAATAGCCGGTTTTGTAATTTCATGAAACACGATACGCTTGGTTGTTTTTACATCCAGGCCCAGCACTTCGGCCAAATGCCAGCTAATACTTTCTCCCTCACGATCCTCATCCGATGCCAGCCAGACTTCTTCACTTTTTTTGGCAAGGCTTTTTAAGTCGGCAACCACTTTCGATTTTTCGGGAGGTACTATATATGTAGGGTTGAAATTATTGTTCACATCAATACCCATATCGTTCTTCACCAAATCACGTATATGACCAAAGCAACTTTTCACTTCAAAGTCTTTTCCAAGAATTGCTTCAATGGTCTTTGCCTTTGCCGGTGACTCCACTATTAACAGATTTTTCGCCATATTTTTTTTGTTGTAGTATTATCTGTAATACGCTGTGGTACTCATTTTTATTATTATCATTACAGATTCGTTTTCACAGCAAGCACAGATGTATTTTACTATATTTTACCAGTTTTTAAATTGGCAAGTTTCACTGCAATATTACTTTAAAATTGAAAAATCAAAATAAATCTTCCTGATTCAGGGAATTATGTAACTCATTTTAAGAATTCTGTAACCATATTTTTAACACGTGCATCGTGGTAAATTTTTCTGTGGCCAAGTCCTTTTGTAAGTACGAATTTTATGTTCGGGAGGTTGTCTTCCTGTACTTTTAATGCATCGGCACAGGGCGTAATATCATCTTCTTCATCATGAATCCATAGAACAGAAGCTTTAATATGATGCATGGCCCTGCGCATGGAAAACCAGGCCGTTTTTTTACCGCTTAGCTCAAAAACGATTTTCTCAAATTCACTTCGTACGGTTTCATTTTTTATTTTAAGCATCTTAAAAGCACCATCTACCGCAGATGTGGTTTCAGTTGCAGGGGCAATAAATACCACTTTGGTGGTGGCATCATGTTTTATCTGCTCCAACGCAAGACTTAATGAAATACCGCCAAAAGAATGGGCTATAAAATTCTCTATCGGGCCAAATCGTTCCATTACTTCTATAATCATTTCGCTGTATTCAATAGCATTTGTGGTATCGCCTTCGCTATTGCCATGAGCCGGGGCATCAAATGCCAGTACTTCAAATCCTTTCTCAATCAGTAATAATGCGTAGTCTTCAAATTTATGTGCGGCAGAACCAAAGCCATGTAAGATGAGTGCTCTTTTAGACTGAGGATGGTTCCATCTATAACCATTCATCTTTTTATTGTTGAGCTGAAAATGTATGACTTCGGCATTTTTAACAGGCGATTTGCGGATTGATTTCATAAAGGGAGTACCAAAAATCACAAATGCTTTTTCTGCCGCCTTTCTTTTTGAGATTACGCTCAACAATTTAAATTTTGTTTGAACGTAACCAATTGCTAACCTTTGTGTGAGTTTCATTCAGCAAAGTTAAGTTATGCAGATTGTAATTATTGGTTCGGGAAATGTGGCATCTGTTTTAGGCCGTTTGTGTAAACAGCGGGGCCACGAAATTGTGCAGGTAGTAAGCCGCAATGCTGCTCATGCAAAACTGCTGGCCGATGAATTGAGTTGTGCCTATGCCGACTACAACGAAAAATTAAACGACAGTGCAGGCCTTTACATACTTGCAGTGGCCGATACCGCATTGCAGGAACTAAACAAAAGTATTAACCTTGGAAATAAACTGATACTGCATACTGCTGGTTCTGTATCGAAAGATGTATTGAAAGATATTTCACACAATTATGGTGTGTTGTATCCTTTGCAAAGCCTGCGTAAGGAAATGGATTACCAAACAGGCATTCCTTTTTTAATTGATGGAAACACAGCTGATACAATAACCCTGGTTGAAGATTTTGCAAAAACACTATCAACGAATGTTACAAAAACAAACGATGATGAAAGACTGAAACTGCATGTGGCTGCTGTTGTGGTAAGTAATTTCACCAATCATTTATATGCAATTGCCGAAGATTTTTGTAAGAAAGAAAATGTTGATTTTGCATTGCTGACCCCGCTGATTAAAGAAACTGCTGAACGTATTGCACACTTTTCGCCGGCTGTGGTACAAACCGGCCCGGCAGTGCGTAATGATATTTTTACCATTGATAAACACCTGCGTATTTTATCAAATCATCCGCAGCTTAAGAATATGTACATTAAACTTACGGACAGTATTATGAAAGGGTAAAGTACTTTAGTTCGAAAAACTGTCAGGGTGTGCTTGTCGAAACCGGGGCTATTCCAAGTTAAACCGTCTTCGACAAGCTCAGACTGCCAGAAAAATTATTAACCAGGATTTCAAATTGCTTTGCTACTATTTTATCGGGAAAACAATATCTGTTTGAATTTTGTAAGGATCAACCGGTTTTCCATTTTTATCAATCGGGTCGGTTATATAAATTTCGTAGGAAGGACCGGCTGCTGTTTTTTTATTTTCTTTCATCCATTCTTTTACTGCATCGTAGCCCTGGGGCAGCAGCTCAAAAGGCCCATAAAAATGTACTATCAATGCTTTCCCGCCATTCATCTGTCGTATTTGTACTCCCTTAACAGATTTAGATCCGGCTTTATTTACGGGGATGCCGGCTTCAAAAAAGAATGGCGTTTTTTGTTTTTTGTACCAAGCCATGGGTGCACCAGCTGTTTTCAAGTTATTCTTTTTAATGTACTCAGGAAGTTTGGTGCCGTAAATTTTGCCCAGTTTTAAACCAATTCGGTCAAAGGTGGCAGCGCTGTCTTTGCAGTAAATCACAGTCATTTTTAGAGCAACAGTATCCACAATATTGATAATAGGCGGGCGTTGGGTCTTTGTTTCAGATTCCTTTTTAACTTCTGTTTTTATACGGCCTTTTTCAGGTTTAGGTGTATCTTTCTTTTTATCATCCCCACAGGAAACCAGCAAAATTGCAGTAAAAAGTATGGCAGTATTTAATAGAATTTTTGTGTTTACAGGCATGGCAAGCGGCTATATGATTAAAAACGAAAAGTAGTAAAACCTTTTAACTTTTCAAACTTAAAAACATTAGAGCTAAGTTATATTTTCCTTAATTGGTAATTTAAAGTAGGTTTGCAACCCGAAATTTGCAGAATTATGTATGAAATAACTTTCAGGTTTGAACAGAAGGGCCTTGAACCAATAACTTTATCGGGAATTGAATCCGATCAGTCAATTTTAGAAGTGGCTTTAAAGAATGATATTGAGCTGCATCATAATTGTGGCGGTGTTTGTGCATGCAGCACCTGTCATATTTATGTAGACCAGGGCGATGAGTTTTTAGAAGAATTGAGTGATAAAGAAGAAGATTTTATTGACCGTGCCGTAAGTCCTCGGATCAATTCACGCTTGGGCTGCCAGTGTGTGTTGCAGGATGGAGATGGTAAAATTTCTGTTACTTTGCCCGATCAGACACAGTTTTTGGGAGAATAAAGCAATGTTTATCGGTTTATCAGTTAATTTGTTAATTGGTGGTAAATCGCTAAAGTTAAAAGCTACAAAATGCATACTTCCTTCTCCTTCAAATAAACCGATAAACGAATAAACTAATTAACTACACATGACCTTTGAACCCCCCATACACTGGAACGATTATGAAGATATTGCCATGAAGCTGTACGAACGCTTTGGTGATGATTTTGGCGAAAGCAAGATTTATCGCATTCGTTTTACCGACCTGCACAAATGGGTAATGGAAATACCTAAATTTGAAGGTAAGGCCGAAGAAAGTAATGAAGGTCACCTGGAGATGATACAGAGCAGTTGGGTGTATGAGTGGCGGGATAATCAAAAATAGGTTTAGAGGTGAAGTAGTTTAGAAGTTTAGTTTTGGAGGGTTTCCAAACTAACTCTCTAAACCCTAAACCCCCTAAACTCCTAAACCATATTCCATGAGCGTTCTCCAAAAATTTAAAGCCATTAAAACTTTTGTGTTTGATGTTGACGGTGTACTTACCGAGGGAAGTTTATTGATTTTAAACGACGGGCAGATGGCGAGGCTGATGAATATTAAAGATGGCTATGCTTTGCAACTGGCGGTAAAAAAAGGATACCGTGTTGTAATTATTTCTGGCGGAACATCTGATGCCGTAAAAGAAAGGCTGGAAAAGCTTGGTGTAAAAGATTGCTTTTTAAAAGTTGATAATAAGAAAGAAAAGCTCATGGAGTACGTCGCACAACATCAGTTGAACTGGGATGAAGTGCTGTTTATGGGCGATGACATACCCGATTATATACCCATCCAATTAACGGGTTTACCGTGCTGCCCGGCCGATGCCGTTGCAGAAATAAAGCAAATATCTCAATACATTTCTCCCATTGAAGGTGGCAAAGGTTGCGCCCGGGATGTAATTGAAAAGGTTTTGAAACTGAATGGTCACTGGGATCTGGATACTACAGTCGCTTCAAAGTAAATCGATATTTCAGCTTTCAATGCTTATTTTCGCTTTCATAAATTTTTCATGAAATTAATTGCAGCTTTTTTAAGACTGGTACGCCTGCTAAATCTGGTTATGATTGGTGTAACGCAGGTGTTGTTTTATTTTTCACTTGTTCCATTTTATACGGGGGATGTTATTTCTATAAATAGCTCATTCAGCAGCCTGCATTATTTTTTGCTTATCCTGTCTTCTTTACTCATAGCCGCCGCCGGTAACATTATCAACGATTATTTTGATCGTAATATTGATGAAATAAATAAACCCGAAAAAAAAATTATTGATAAGCTGATAAAAAGACGGTGGGCAATTGTTATGCATATCGTTTTTTCATTAACAGCAATCCTGATTGGTTTTTATATAGATTCACAAACACCAGTTTTCTGGCTCGGATTTTCTAACACAATATGTGTATTATTATTGTTTGCTTATAGCATCAGTTTAAAAAAGAAATTGCTGGTTGGTAATGTTTTAATATCTCTGCTAACTGCATGGGTGATTTTTGTTTGCTTTCTTTGTTACTATCGAACCTTAAGTTTTGAAGGCTATGAACCATTTGAAGTGCAGGCCATAATAAGCCGCTTCATACGTATCAGTTTTTTATATGCAGGGTTTGCTTTTGTTATTTCGTTGATAAGGGAAGTGGTTAAGGATATGGAAGATATGGAAGGCGATAAAAGGTACGGTTGTAAAACAATACCCATTGCCTGGGGGATACCGGCCAGTAAAGTTTTTGTAGCTGTGTGGCTGGTTGTTTTAATTGGCATGATCAGTATTGTGCAGATATATGCATGGCAGCTGGGATGGTATTGGAGTGCTGCATATTCTATTTTATTGATAATTACCCCGCTGGTATGGATAATGCGTAAACTTTTCCAGGCACAGGTTTCAAAAGATTACCACCAGTTAAGTACACTTATTAAATTGGTAATGCTGGCGGGATTACTGTCGATGGTATTTTTTAAAATTTATTCGTGAACAAACCTATAAGGTTTTATAAATGTCTTTAACTTTAAAAACTCTGATAAAACCTTATAGGTTTTGCGAAGGTTATGCAAAAAATTATTTTAGCTTCTCAATCGCCAAGGCGTAAACAATTACTGGAGTGGGCCGAAGTTCCTTTTGACATTGTTGTTAAAGAAACTGATGAAACTTATCCCGAAGGTTTAACTATTGATGAAATTGCTGTGCATATTGCCAGAAATAAAGCACTGGCAATAAAATCCACTGTTGATGCTTCTATGCCCATTCTTGCCGCAGATACTATTGTTGTTTTACAAGGCCGCATTATAGGTAAACCAAAAGATAGAGAAGATGCAGTAAATATACTTTCATCACTATCTGGCAAACAACACCAGGTTATTACCGGCGTTATTTTGCTGCACAATGAAAAAGAAATTGCATTTTCAGAAACAACTGAAGTGCTTTTTCATGAACTGAATCTGGCGCAGATTGAATTTTATGTAGACAATTACAAGCCTTATGATAAAGCCGGTGCCTATGCCATTCAGGAATGGATTGGTGTAGTAGGTATTAAAAACATTAACGGCGACTTTTACAATGTAATGGGCCTGCCGGTAAGTAGGGTAGTGCAGGCTTTACAAAGTTTGTAATTATAAATTTTCTGTGTATTTTGTTTGTACTAAAACGTCATCCCTATGACTGAAAGGTTACTTCAATACATCTGGCAATTTCAATATTTTAATTACAGCGATCTGCACACTGAAGAAGGCGAACCGCTGCAAATCATTCATCCCGGCTCTCTCAATAACAACCAGGGGCCCGATTTTAGCGATGCCAAAATAAAGATCAATACGACGACCTGGGCCGGAAGCATCGAGTTGCATATCAATACATCCGATTGGAAAAATCATAAACACAGCAGCGATAAAAATTATAAGAATGTGATACTGCATGTGGTTTGGCAGCACGATATCAATTTAAATTTACCATGTTCAACTTTAGTATTGGAGGATAAAGTTCCTAAACTGCTGCTGAGTAAATATGATGAGTTGATGAATGCCAATTCTTTTATTCCCTGCGAAAAAAATATTCAGCAAATAAACAGTCTTACCTGGCAAAGTTGGAAAGAACGGTTACTGATTGAAAGGCTGGAGCAAAGAACGCAGCTGATCTTTGATCATCTGCAAAAAAATAAAAACCATTGGGAAGAAACATTCTGGTGGCTGCTTGCCCGAAACTTTGGTATAAAACTTAATAGTGTTGCTTTTGAAAAGATTGCACAATCAGTTTCGGTAAACATACTTGCAAAACATAAAGGGCAAATTCACCAGGTAGAAGCATTGTTATTTGGCCAGGCAGGTTTGCTTGACGGAATTTTTACAGAAGATTATCCAACACTTTTACAAAAGGAATATCTGTTTTTACAAAAGAAATACAACCTGCAAAAAGTTGAAGCTTCGATGATCTTTTTACGAATGCGGCCTTCTAATTTCCCTACGGTAAGATTGGCACAGCTGGCAATGCTGGTGCATAGCAGCCTGCATCTCTTTTCTAAAATAAAAGAAAGCAGCGATTTAAAAAGCATTAAACAATTGCTGGAAGTAACTGCCAACGATTACTGGCATTATCATTATGTTTTTGATGAAACCACCGCTTTTAAAAAGAAAAAACTGGGTGAGCAGATGATTGACAATATCCTTATCAATACTGTTGTTCCTGTTTTATTTGCCTATGGCCATTATCATGGCGAAAATAGTTTTAAGGATAAGGCCCTGCAGTGGCTTGAAGAAATAAAAGCCGAAAAAAACAATATCACCAAAGGGTTTACATCTTTACAGGTTGAAAATAAAACTGCTTTTGATTCCCAGGCATTGATTCAGTTAAAGAATGAATATTGCAATAAAAAGCGTTGCCTGGATTGCAGTGTAGGAAACAAGTTGATAAGAAGGGCCCCCTCTTGAACTTCGTTCGTTCTCTTACCAGAGAATCCCGAAGGGGGGAGGAAATGGAGAAGATGGCTGCGAAGTTTGAAAGCATTTTAAATTCTTAGGCTCCAAAGTTCCCCCTTCAGGGGCAGAGGGGGCAAGAGGTTTTGTGGCTACCAATTATACTCAATATTCACCTCCAAATCCGGATGCAGGCTTTTTGCAACCGGGCAATTGTCTCCAACTCTTTGTAAAATGATGCGGTCTTTTTCTTCTAATTGCAATGCAGCAGGAAAGGAAAGTATCACATCAATTTTACCAATTCGCCTGGGTTCACTCAACATGTGCTTTGTTACAGCAATATTGGTTCCTGCAAGGTCAATACCCATGTCATTTGCTTTTAAAGCCATGGTTGTAACAACACAGGTAGCCAATGCTACACACAAACTATCTGTAGGACTGAAACGTTCTCCTTTACCCCGGTTATCTGTTGGGGCATCAGTTTCAATTACAGTACCACTTTGTAAGTGGGTACATTCGCATCTTAAATGTCCTTTGTAAACAATAGAAGCAGTCATTTGTTAAATTTTTAAATAATTAAGATTTTATAGTTTAAAACGCAGCAGTTCTTATTGCAAATGTATCATCTTTAATCAGCAGATAGTATTTTTGCATAAATTTACGCTAGTAAATAAATTACATGAAGCAACTATTAGTTTTTTTAACATTGTTTGTCTTTTCCAGTTCAGCATTTGCACAGGAAACCACTAAGCCAAAACAAAAATCCCGTAAGGAACAAAAACGGGATAAGATGAATGCACAAATTAAAGCTGAGGAAGAAGGTGTTATTGCATACCGGAAACACTATGCATTTGGCGTTAAGCTTGTTTCTGACGGTTATGGTATATCTTTTGAAAAAGGCTATTCTAAATCTGTAAAAAAAGCAACCTTATTTCAACTGGAGATTTCTGAGCGCAAACACCAGAAAGAAGTTAAGCAAAGCAGCAACATAATTGCGGGGGCATCGCCATTTATTTATGGTAAAATAAATTATTTTTACCCGATAAAACTTGGAGTACAAAAGCAATTTTTACTGGGTAATAAAAGCAATAAAAACGGGGTAAGTATTACAGCAAATATTGGAGGCGGTTTAGCACTAAGCGTATTACGGCCATACGAGCTGGAGATTGAAAAAAACGGTAAACTTACTTATATACGTTATGAATCGGCAGACAGTACACTCTTCAGGACCGGTACAGTTAACAGAGGGCCAAGCCTTGGCACAGGCTGGAACCATTTGAAATTTACCCCCGGGCTTTATCTTAAGCCAGGTTTACGTTTTGATTATGGCAGGTACAATGATTTACTGGCGGCTATTGAAGTTGGTGTTGCTGCAGAAGTGTATGCAAAAAAGATTCCCCAAATGTTTGATAATAAACAAAAACAGTTTTTCTTTTCGGCATACTTTACAATTTTGTTTGGCAAAAGAAAATAAGTATTCATTTAATTTTCAGAATTTCATTTCATGATAGAATTACCCGTAATTGACGGAATAATAGAACAAAAGCCCAAAAAGCCAAATTGGTTAAGAGTTAAATTACCCATCGGAGAAGAATACCGCCATGTGCGTAACCTGGTTGATACGCACAAACTGCATACCATTTGCGAAAGCGGCAATTGCCCCAATATGGGCGAATGCTGGGGTGAGGGAACGGCTACATTTATGATACTGGGCAATATTTGTACCCGCAGTTGCGGATTTTGCAATGTGGCAACAGGCCGGCCATTGGAAGTAGATTGGGATGAACCACAACGTGTGGCCGAAGCAATTAACCTGATGAAAGTGAAACATGCGGTAATTACATCTGTTGACAGGGACGAACTGAAAGATGGCGGCAGCATTATCTGGTACAATACCATCAAAGCGGTTAAAGCTTTAAACCCCACCACAACTTTAGAAACACTGATACCCGATTTTAAGGGCAACAAAGAAAATATACAACGTATTATAGATGCTGCACCCGAAGTGGTTAGTCATAATATTGAAACAACAGAAAGGCTGACACGCCAGGTACGCATACAAGCCAAATACTGGCAGAGTATGGAGACATTGAAGATTTTAAAAGCAGGCGACATGCGTACTAAAAGCGGCATCATGCTGGGCCTTGGCGAAGAGAAAGAAGAAGTGATTCAAACATTAAAAGACTTAAAGGCCAGTGGGGTTGATGTCGTAACCATTGGCCAATATCTTCAGCCTACAAAAAAACATTTGCCTGTTGCACGTTTTGTGCATCCTGATGAGTTTGCTGAATTCAGAGAAATTGGATATAAACTTGGATTGGATTATGTGGAAAGTGGCCCGCTGGTTCGCTCATCTTACCACAGCGAAAAACATGTGATACCGGGATATGGAAAAAATAAATGGATGGAAGAGAAGAGTTTTGAGTCTTGAGTCTTTAGTTAGGAGTTTTTAAATTCATGAGCTTATGCTGAATAGCAACATATCTAAAATATTATTGGCAGCCGGTTTAGTACTGGCTGTTTCTTTTTTTATATCGATAACTTCTTTTGCGCAGGTTAAATGGGTAAATGTTGATGCTGATTATGCTCCGCTACCTGCATCGGTACAGGTTTTTAAAACAATCGATAGTGTAGATGGCAAGCCCTTTATTGCTTATTATGTAAAAGCAAAACTGAAAGACAAAAAGCTTGATTTTACAACTGATACTACGCTTGGAAGAAGATTAACACCATTACAGTTTTATGAAAAGAATGAGCAGCCGCTTGTTGTTGTTAATACCACATTTTTCAGTTTTGCAACTAATCAGAATTTGAATGTGGTGATTAAAGATGAGAAACTGGTTGGTTATAATATTCATACAATACCGATGAGAGGGAAAGATACTTTTCAATACAGGCATCCAATGGGAAGTGCATTGGGAATTAATAAAAAGAGAAAGGCAGATGTTGCCTGGATACTTACAGATTCAGTAAAATTATTTCCGTATGCAATACAGTTTCCTGTAGAGGCGTATAAAGATTCTGTTAATACCATCCCAATAATTAATGTATCTGGCAATATGATTCTAAATACTAAAACAGTTTTGAAATTAAAACAGTGGAAAATGAAAACTGCAATCGGTGGTGGTCCTGTTTTGGTTCAGAATGGAAAAATAAAAATAACGAACGAAGAAGAATTAAAATTCACCGGCAAAGCCATCAACGATAAGCATCCACGTACCTGTATGGGTTATACTAATGATGGTTATCTCATCATCATGGCCATACAGGGCAGGTTTTCGGGTATTGCAGAAGGAGCCACATTAGAACAGGAAGCGAAATTGTTGATTGATATAGGTTGTGTGGAAGCCCTTAATTTAGATGGTGGCGGTAGTAGCTGCATGCTGATTAACGGAAAAGAAACCATAAAACCGAGTGATAAAGGAAATGAACGGCCGGTGCCTGCTGTCTTTATTGTCAGAAAAAAATGACAACCATTTTCTCTTAACTTGTTCACATTTTTTTTTTTGGCACGGTTTTCTCTTTTGCAGTTATATAAAAAAATAACTTATGAAAAAGAAAATGCTTTTTTTTACTGCAATCCTGGTAACAGCTTCAGTAATATTTATTTCCTGTAAAAAAGATGATAACCCACAAGGTACATCTACATTACATGTACGTTTAACAGATGCTCCGGTAGCTTACGAAGAAGTAAATGTTGATATCCGTGAAGTAAGAGTTAAATTTTCGGATGACAGTTTGAATACTGGTTGGGTAACATTAACAACTTATCCCGGAATATATAATCTGCTGGCTTACCAAAACGGGGTAGATACATTATTGGGTACTGGTGTTTTTCCCTTCCAGGTTGTTAAAGAAATACGCTTTATTTTAGGCCCTAACAACACCATTAAAGATGCAGGAGTTGTTTACCCACTCACCATTCCAAGCGGATCCGAGTCAGGTTTAAAAATCAAAATTAATAAATCGCTTAACGCAACGCTGGAAACAATCATCATTGATTTTGATGCAGCTTTGTCTGTAAAAAAAGAAGGAACAGGAGATTATAAGCTAAGACCAGTCTTAAAAATAAAGTAGTATTCTGATAACATTACTAAAAAGCCCTTCTGTTGAAGGGCTTTTTAAATTATAATTTGTGCATAGTTTAATCTTACATATCCCAAACCAGTGCACTGGCACCCAATATTGCTGCATCCGATTCATTCAGTTCGCTAAACATTAATTTTACCTTATTTTGAAAAATAGGCAACAGGTTTAGCTCCATGTGTTTTTTTGTAGGATTCAGCAAAAGGTTACCGGCCTTGGTAAGTCCGCCAAATAATACAATGGCCTCCGGCGAAGAAAACATGATTGCATTTGCAAGTGATTCGCCCAGTATTTGCCCCGTGAACTCAAAAATATTGTTGGCAATATTGTCGCCCTGCATAGCACATTCATATACAGTTTGGCTTGTTAATTCATTAATGGTGTAGTTACGCAGCAGGCTGGGGTCTTCGGGATATTGTGTAAGCATTTCAATGGCTGTTTCTCTAACCCCCGTTGCCGATGCATACGCTTCAAGGCTTCCATGCATACCAGTACTTTTATGCAACCTGCCACCATGCCTGATAACGGTATGGCCAAGTTCTCCTGCAAATCCATCATGACCTACAACTATCTTTCCATCAATTACAATTCCGCTGCCAACACCAGTACCTAATGTAATAACGATAAAATGCTTCATGCCTTTGCATGCACCATACATCATTTCACCCATGGCTGCGGCATTGGCATCGTTGGTAAGTTTGGTATTTAATTTAAATTTCTTTTCAAACAGATCGGCAATCGGTATAATGCCTTTCCACTTCAGGTTTGGGGCGTATTCAATAGTACCGGTGTAAATATTTCCATTGGGTGCACCCATTCCAATACCAATAAATTGTTTCAGGCCACCGGCCCTTTCAATCATCGGCATTAATTTATCACTCAGGTCATCTATAAAATCATCTACTCCTTCATGTACATTAGTAGGTACACGGTCTTGTTCAATAATTTCACCAGCCTTGCTTACTATACCAAACTTGGCAGTTGTGCCTCCAATATCAATACCAATTGCTAATTTATCTTTCATATTATCGTTACAATAAAATGTCTTTATTAATGACCACCGGCCTTTGTATTACTTAATGCATCTAAATCTATCCCCTGCTTTTTCAGATCAGCTTTTGCCTTTATAGCATAATAAACCAGGTAAATAAAACAGGCAATACCTACAAAATAAGATAAGCCAATTCCCAATAGGTTATCTGCCGAAAGGTAACCCTGTAATAAACTTATTATACCGCCACCGCATATCATAAAGATCAAAAAGTTGGAACCTTCGCCTGTATGTCTGCCCAAACCAGAAATTGACAAGGTAAAAATACATGGCCAAAGTGTTGAACAAAATAAACCAACACTGCATATTGCATAAACACTTATCTGATAACTGGGAGAGAATATTGCAACCAGTAATGCGATGATACCACAAAGACTGAAGATGAGTAATTGTCTTGCCGGGTTACCCTTGCTTAAAAGATTTGCAATAATTAAAGCTACAATTACCAGTGCATATACATAAAATGGTTCCAGATCGTGTTTTGCAATTGCATTAACCAGAAGAAATACACCAAAAGCCAGGTAAGGCATTAAGAACTGCAATATCTTTTTTGTGCTTTGGCTAAATCCAAATGCATCAGCAGATGCTGTCCATCTTCCTATCATTAAACTTGCCCAAAAAAGTGAAATATATGGTGCTGCGCCGCTTGTTGGAGTACCTAATTTTTGTTTCATAAATTCAGGCAGGTTTGCTGCTGTACTCACTTCTACACCTACGTACACAAAGATGGCAATCATTCCCAACACTAATTGCGGGTATTTAAAAGGCGAGCCACGGTCAACCCAAACTGATTTTGCTTCTTCCAATACTTCTGTATTTGTTACAAGTTTGTTTGGTACGGAAGAAAAATAAAATATTATCGCCACCAGCAAAAAAGCAGCTCCTAAAATTAGATAAGGCGTTTTAACAGCAGTCAATGAGCTTACCATTATAGTAGATATTGAACCAAAAATAGCAAGGTTAACAATTAGCGGCCCAATGGTAGTTCCAAAATTATTTACGCCTCCAGCCATGTTTAGCCTTTGCGAACCGGTACTGGCACTTCCCATATTAATAGCCAGCGGATTTGCAGCTGTTTGCTGGAGCGAAAATCCCAACCCAATTACAAATAATCCTGAAATAAATAATGGAAACGACTCTGAACTTGCAGCAGGGATGAATAACAATGTACCAATGGCTGATATGATTAAACCAATACTGATACCATTTTTATATCCGATCCTGTTGAGTAAATCCTGCTTTAATATTTTACTGATAATAAAATATAATATTGCTCCCACCGAATAAGCCACATAAAAAGCAAATGATACCATCTGAGCCTGAACCTGTGTTAGACTGAGTTTTTCCTTAAAAACAGGTATTAATACATCATTACTGGCGGCAACAAATCCCCAAAAGAAAAATACACTGATGAGCGTACCAAACTGGCTCCATTTTGTTTTAATTGTTGTTGCAGCTTTTTCCGAAAGATTTAAATCATTTTGTTCATTTGGCATATCGTTAGTTTTAGTTGATGAAAATAGAATAAATATATCATTGAGAAAAATTTAGGTTTCAAATTGGTTTGCATCAAAATGATTGCTAAATTGAAGGGCAATAAAAAATGTATGGAAATTTTACACGTTACTGCCGAATGTTACCCTTATGCAAAAGTTGGCGGACTTGCTGATGTGGTTGGCACCCTGCCTAAATACCAACAACAACTTGGCCATATTGCAAAAGTGGTTGTGCCCATGCATCGTACAAAGTTTTTACTGGAAAACGAATGGAACGTTGAACACAAAGGCGGATTTATGATGGGCGATACTCATTTTGAATACACCATCATCAAAGAAAAAACCAGTAAGCTGGATTTTGATTTGTACTGTGTTGATATTTATGGATTACTTGACCGTGAAAATGTGTACGGCTATGATGACGATACAGAACGCTTCACCGCATTTCAAATTGCTGTTGTAGATTGGCTGAGCCATTGGGAGCATAGACCCGATGCTGTGCATGTACACGATCACCATACAGGCCTTATTCCGTTTATGATGCGTAATTGTTTCGATTACCGTCATCTTGCCGAAGTACCAACCATCCTTACAATTCATAATGCCCAGTACCAGGGCTGGATGGGTTGGGATAAGAGTAATTATATACCTGCCTGGGATGCCTGGCGTGGTGGCTTACTGGAGTGGGATAATATGATAAACCCTTTGGCATGTGCCGTAAAATGTGCCGATAGGGTTAGTACCGTTAGCCCCAGTTATATGGAAGAACTTACCCAACAGGCAAATGGGCTTGAAGAGTTATTTACACAAGAAAGATTTAAATGCAGTGGTATATTAAACGGTATTGATACGGTTGTGTGGAATCCGAAAACCGATACTTATATTCTCGATAATTTTTCAACAAAAGATGCCGCAACAGGAAAGCAGTTAAACAAGAAAAAACTTTGTAAAGATTTTAAACTGGATGATAAATTGCCGCTTTTTATTTACATTGGAAGATTGGTTGGTGAAAAAGCAGCTGATCTTTTGCCACAGGCTATTACAGATTCGGTAAGCCAGCTGGGTAAAAAAATGAATTTTTTAATTTTGGGCAGTGGCGATAAAAAGGTAGAAAATAAACTGGCCTATTTAGCTGAAGGTTTTGCCGGTTTTTACAATTCAAAAATCGGGTATAATGAAAAGCTTGCTCACCAGATGTATGCCGGTGCCGATTTTATTTTAATGCCCAGCAGGGTAGAGCCCTGTGGATTGAACCAGATGTATGCATTGCGTTATGGCACAATACCCATTGTAAGAAGCACAGGTGGTTTAAAAGACACGGTAACAGATTTTGGTGAACCAAATGGCTTTGGCCTGCGTTTTAATTATGCCAGTGTGTGGGATATAACTTACTCCATCCACCGTGCAGTTGAATTGTATGATGATAAAGAAAAAATGACAGCGCTTGTAAAACAAATCATGCAAATTGACAACAGTTGGGAAAAAAGTGCAGAAAAATATATCGACTTATATAATTCAATACAACTTAAATAAAACCCATGATCAGTAAATCAGTAATTGCAGTAATACTTGGAGGTGGTGCCGGTAGCCGCTTGTATCCACTTACATCAACACGTAGTAAACCCGCCGTTCCCATTGGAGGTAAATACCGTTTGGTTGATATTCCCATTTCCAATTGCATCAACTCAAACATCAACCGCATGTTTGTACTTACGCAGTACAACTCGGCATCGTTAAACAAGCATATAAAAAATGCTTACCAGTTTAGTGCATTCAGCAGTGGTTTTGTAGATATACTGGCTGCCGAACAAACACCCGACAGCCTGGGATGGTTTCAGGGTACAGCAGATGCCGTGCGGCAATCTTTAAAACATATTCAGAATAACGATTTTGAGCATGTTTTAATTTTAAGTGGTGATCAGCTATACCAGATGGATTTTAGAGAAATGTTTGAAAACCATATTGCAAAAGGGGCCGATATTTCTATTGCCACCATACCAGTTGGTGACAGGGAAGCACCTGAATTCGGGATATTAAAGGCAAACGAAGAAAATTTTATCACCTCGTTCATTGAAAA
>JAYUZB010000002.1:0-3219 GCA_043752185.1 Chitinophagaceae bacterium | reverse complement strand
AGATAACAGGAAATTAAAGCCGGAAGAATCAGATATTTCATTAACTATGAATGAACCGATAATTATTCCTATTTATGATTCTGTCGGAACTGTTATTTCATACGTTGTCACATCTAAACCGGTTGACATGAACCGCTTTACCGATGTACAACTGTTACAGGACTGGTATTACGACCAAAGAAGAAATAAAATCTTCTCCAATATTAAAGAAATTATTTTGTTTGTAAAGAAAGATGATAAAGAAACGGCACCGGTTTTACGATTGGTTTTTAGGTAGATTTGTTTTTATATTTACAGAAGTAATTTGCTTTTTGCTTTGTGCTACTTTCTTTTGAGAATCACTTAACAATTGTACAAGGATTACGGCAATACCCGATACGTTAGCTGAAATTGTCTATAACTATTAAACTCAAGTTCCCATGAAAGGATTATTTTTTTTTAGCCTAATAATATTTTATTTGAATGTTTTTTCTCAACAAAAAACAATTATTCAACCAATAAAACCTAATGAAATAATTCGCCAGGAACTTCTTCAAAAAATTCAACACTTTACAGAAGCATGGGGCAAAAGTGACACTGTGGCCTTAGGTAAACTACTTGCATATGAATATCAACATAGTGATATTTGGGGTAAAATTCTTCACAGGCAAGATTGGCTAACTTATGCTGCTAAGCCAAGAAAAATTTCAGATATCGTTACTAATGACGTTGAGATACTTCTCTATAATGTCAATATTGCTGTAATCACTGGAAAAATGAATTACAAATTTGGGGAAGAAAAAGCAACCCAAGAAATTAGGTTCACCCAGATTTGGTCGAATAATTATGGTCAGTGGAAACGTACAACCTTTCAGGCAACTTTGATTGATAAATCGAAATAAGTTTCATATAAAGTAGAATGGCAAATTCAGCTCTCATTCTTTCCCACTATTTCCTATTTTCAATTAATGAATTCTAAACCCGCAGTCCGTTTTGATGCACTCACTGGCTTTCGCTGCCTGGCGGCTTGTTTGGTATTCCTGTATCACAACAGAAAGTACTGGCGTGATTCATTGCATCCCGAACTGATGCGGTTGCTGAATGAATTTCACATTGGTGTTTCCTTATTTTTTGTGCTAAGCGGTTTTTTAATTGCCTATACTTATGCAGAACAACCCTTGCAGTCTGTAAAGAGTTATGCAAAGTATTTTTCAATCCGTTTTGTACGCATCATACCATTGTATTGGCTCATACTTACTGCCTATTACCTCGATCCTGCTTTTGGCAAAATGCAGTTCTCCTGGCTTACCTATTCACTCTTTCATGGCTTCTCCGATCAGCACAACCTGGATGCTATTAACCAGGCCTGGTCGCTTAATATTGAAATGACATTTTATGCATTGGCTCCCCTGCTTTACCTGTTGCAGAAAAAACATTTGCTTTATTTACTTGGTTTTTTGGCGCTGTTGTTTGCAGGCACCTGGTTGGTTGGTTATTACTGGCATCAAATAAACGGTAACCCGGGGCGATGGCTGTATCCTTTAAACTTTGTTATACACGGTACTTTTGCAGGCCGCTGCCTGGAGTTTGTTGCAGGTATGTTGTTGGCCAATTATATCCGCAATAACAAAACGGAGTTCATCCAAAAATTTCGTTTTAAAACGCTCATCGGCTTTGCCGGAATTTTCATCACCACCTATTGCATCGGTCTTTTTCAACCCAATACATTTACACATGGCTCCGACCAGGTTGGAGGAATGATCTTACAACTTTTAGTACTACCCGTTTTTGTAGCCATTGCATTAGCCGGACTTATTTATGAACAAAGCTGGCTGCAAAAATTCTTTTCATCAAGGGTATTGGTTTTATTGGGTAATGCTTCCTTTGCTTTTTATCTTATCCATATCAGCTATGTAAATATTAAAGTAAAGCAGTGGTTCTTATTACCCGACCGAAATTTTATTGTACTCTGGTTGATTGCAATTGTTTTATACCTGGTAATTGAAAAGCCAGTGTACAATGGATATAGAAAATGGATCATAAAAAAGGAGCCTGTTTTAAAAAGCTGTCAGCCTGAGCTTGTCGAAGGCGGGTTAAATGAAAATATACCAGCTTCGACAAACTCAGCCTGACACGCTGCTAAAAACACTAAAAATCACTTCCAATTCATTTTCTTTCTACATTTACATGTCAATTGCTCCCCGGATTTGTTTTATTCTAATGCAGAGCCAACTCCACCAGCATCTCAGTTAATTAAAACAAACAACCATGTCGGTACAAAAAGAAATTAAAAAAGTAACCACACACACATTGCAAATGATGAAAGGCGCAGGAGAAAAGATCTCCATGATAACCGCCTACGATTTTTCTTTTGCAAAAATATTTGACACCGCAGGCATTGATATCATCCTGGTTGGCGACAGCGCCAGCAATGTAATGGCTGGCCACGAAACCACGCTGCCTATTACATTAGACCAGATGATCTACCATGCACAAAGTGTGGTACGTGGCATCAACCGTTGTCTGGTGGTAGTGGATATGCCCTTCGGTTCTTATCAATCCAATTCAGAAATAGCATTGGCATCGGCCGTTAAAATAATGAAAGAAACCGGTGGCCATTCGATAAAGCTTGAAGGTGGTGAAGAAGCTGTTGATTCGGTTAAAAAAATTGTAAGCGCCGGTATACCGGTAATGGGTCATTTAGGTTTAACACCACAAAGCATTTATAAATTTGGTACGTACACAGTAAGGGCCAAAGAAACCGATGAAGCCGCAAAATTAAAAAAAGATGCATTGCTTTTACAGGAAGCCGGTGCATTTGCCATTGTGCTGGAAAAAATTCCGGCAAAGCTGGCAAAAGAAGTAAGCGAAAGCCTGCACATACCAACCATTGGCATTGGCGCCGGTGGCGCCTGCGATGGCCAGGTGCTTGTAATGCATGATATGCTGGGCATTAATGTTGAATTTAAACCCAGGTTTTTAAGAAAGTATCTTAATTTATACGAGCAGATAGATGGTGCCGTAAAGCAATACATCAGCGATGTAAAAAGCAGCGATTTTCCTAACGAAAATGAGCAGTATTAATTCAGTTAATCGTTATTTGTTAATTTTAAGCGACGACTTCAAGTACAGGTATATCCATTAACTATTAACAATTAACTATTCATAACTTGCAGCCTCAAAAGTCAAAATCCAGCTATATGAAATTTTTAAGAAAACTAAAGTTATCCGCCAGTAACA
>JAYUZB010000001.1:0-8245 GCA_043752185.1 Chitinophagaceae bacterium | reverse complement strand
TGGTAAATTTCAAACGCAATGTTCCTTTTTTTATTAAGACTGTAAATTGGGATTTTTATTTTATAACAGAATCATAAAAATTTATTGTTTGATATAAGGAGCATTCACGGTGTCTGGCAAAGGCACAGTTAATCCAGTGCTTGTATTCTTTTTACCAAATACAGATATGTTGATATACCGCTTAGGGTTCGTCTTTAAATCATCTATCAATAAATTAAGTTTATTGGCTGTAGCTGTAAGGTTGTTGTATAATTTGGTATCGTTCAGCAATAAACCTGCAGTACCCGATGTATTGTTCAGTTTGCCAATAGTTGATTTTAGATCGCCGATGGTTGTATTTAAAACAGTTAATGTTTTTTGCAGATCAAGCTGCGAAAGATTGGTAGCCGTTTTATCCAGGTTGTCTACCATGCTGGTAATTTTGCCGTTATTTTTATCCAGATTGGAAGTAAATGAATTGAGGTTATTTAATGTGCCCGCCAATGCACCGGTTTGTGTATTGAGCAAAGTGGTTAAAGAAGATGAAGCGCCTACAAGGTTAGCTGTTGTTGCATTAAGGTTTGCAAGCACTGCACTAATGTTATTTTTTGTATTGGGATCAAGTATACGGTTAACACTAAGTAATACCGAATCTATAGAACTTACGGCTTTGGTTACCTGGTATAAAATAGGGTCTACTTTACTTAACACATCATTAAATATGCCTGCGGAAGCTTCTGTTGCTATGTAACCGTTTTTGGGAATAAAGGTTTTGGAATCGCCCAGTTTAATTTCAACACTTACGATACCAAGCAGTGATGTTTTGATGGTTGCAATTGAGTTTACAGGTATATTCACATCCTTGGTAAGATTCATGTTAACCAGAATCTCTTTCATATTCTTATCTGTGGAAATGCTGTAAACAGTACCAACCTGCAGGCCGTTTATTACAACAGCGTTAGATGTTGCAAGCCCCTGCACATTGGTGTATTTGGCAAACAGGTTGTGGCTTTTGCCAAAAAAAGTTTTTCCTTTTAAGAAGTTAAAGCCCAATACCAATAAAACGATGGCGATGGCTGTTAAGGATCCTATTTTGGTTTCGTTTGAAATTTTCATTGTAGTTAGCTGATGTAAAACCTGTTTTAAATTTTAGCCAAAAGTAATTTAGTTATTATTCTTCAATTCAAATCTTACCAAAGCATTATTTTTAAAATCGGCTGACAACCTCACTTCATGGCGGGTTTTACCATCTGTAATTATCATTAAAGCGGTATTGGGAGGAATTGTTCCCAGATTATCAGCAAATAAAAGCAATTCGTTAACCTTTCCGGGTTCAATGGTTAGCGTAATTGAATGCGGATTGGTGGTTAACGATTTTTTATCAACCAGTAGTTTTTTATTAAAGTAAAGCGATACGATATCATTATCAATATCACCATCATCATAAATGTCTACTTCTATTTTATTATTTTTTACCTGAATAGTTTTTATATCTTTTGTTACTCTTGTTTCAAAAACCTGTTCCGGAACAGTCGTTTTTTTATCAGTTGATGGAGTAGCTTTTTTATCGTTTGATACTGCAGGTTGAGGTGTTGTATTGTTAATGCTTTCAACCTGCATTTTGTAGCGTTGTACGGCTTTGGTAATAGCTTCTGCCAGTTCCTGTTGTCCTTTATCGCTGTTTATGTAACGTTCATCTTCAGGGTTATTTATAAAGCCGGTTTCAATTAATATAGCCGGCATATTGGTTGCCTGCAATACCCAAATACCAACCTGGCGCTGGTTTACACCCAATGCTGCTCTGCCGGTATTTTCTACTTCTTCATTTACCATCGTAGCCAGCCGATCACTTCTCTCCTGGTATCTTTTTGCATAAATGGCTGCAATAATTTTTCCCTGCGGACTTTTAAAATCAAAACTGCTTTCTACAGAATCAATACCATCTGCTTCAATTTCAAAATTCTCATCACCACCCATTATTGTCTTCAACACTTCACTGGTTTTGTGTGCCGCAAATATCCATACGCTGGTGCCACTGCGGGTGAGCGGCATTTTAAAATATTCGTAAACAGGTTCTTCTACTTCGTAAGGTGTTTTAATTTTTTTCTTTCTTTTGCCCTTTCCTGTATAAGATATTTTATAACGGGTAACTGATCTTGTACCCACCTGCCGCTTACCTTGTTTTAATGGGCCACTGTCGGCATGTATGCACAAAAAAAGATCGCCATGAAATTCCTGCGCCAATCTGGCTTTCTCTGTTGGTTTTTGGTAAATATCTGTGGTACGTGTTGGTATTACTTTAACACCCGGCAATTGTTTTTTTAATTCATCTACTAATTTTAATGCAATGGCAAGTGTTACATCTTTTTCTTTGGAGCGTAAAGAGTTCTCGTACTGGCCGCTGGCACCAACATCGGTTCCTCCATGGCCTGCATCTACAATTATTGTTTTTATCAGTTTAGGAGTTTGGGCAGATAATTCTTTTATTATTAACAAATGCAAAGCAGCAAAAAGAAAAATAAACGGCACTTTGTTCCTTAGCATATTCTACTCGTTTTTATCGGGGTTAGTAATTAATCAATTATTCACATTTTCATTCTGTTATAATGGCTATTTTTGCCAATCTTAAGTATGAACCATCTGAACAAAGGTAAGGCAAAATATATATCGGTTCGGGCATTGGTATTGCTGTTACTCACCATAACGCTGTATTGCAGTGCCAGCGGTTTTCACACTGTATACTTTCACAGTTTTTTAACTGTCGATACTTTACCTGTAAATAAAGCAGACTCACAAAAGTTAAAAGTTAAAAGTCAAAACGAAACGCTTGCAACCAGGAAAATAGCAGACACAACAATTATAAACAAGATTGATACACTTAACTATCGTCTTTCAAAAGATGGGCTGGATGCACCGGTTGTTTACCATGCAGATGATTCGATGGTGATGGATATACCTGCCCAGAAAATAATTTTATACGGTAAAGGAACCAGTGTAAAATATATAGATAACGAATTGTTTGCACCAAGGATAGAGTTTGATCAGCGTACCAGCCTGGTTAGCGCTTACCTGGTAAGAGATAGTAACGGAAATGTAATTGCATTTCCTTTATTTAACCAGGCCGACTTTAAAACACAAAGTGATTCCATTAAGTTTAACATGAAAACGCTCAGGGGAATTACAAAAAGTACATACACGCAACAAGGCGAAATATTTTTTCATGCAGAAAAAATAAAAAAAGTTGATCCCGATGTTTTTTATGGATACAAAGGACAGTTTACTACCTGTAACCTGGATACACCGCATTTTTCATTTGTAAGTAAAAAATTCAAGTTCATCAATAAAAAGATGGCCATTACCGGGCCGGTGCATCCCGAATTTGAAAATGTGCCCATACCTGTTTATTTACCTTTTGGAATTTTTCCGTTAAAGACCGGAAGGCGTTCGGGTATTCTTGCGCCTACTTTTTCGGCTAATGAACAATTAGGGTTAGCACTGGAAGGATTGGGGTATTACAAAGTGTTAAGCGATATCTGGGATGTTGTTTTGAGAGGAACCATTTATTCTTACGGTGGGTGGACGGCCAACCTGAGCCCGAGGTATTATAAGCGATACCGGTACCAGGGAAATTTATCGATAGATATTCAGCATTTACGTGACCTGGATAAATCAGGTGCAAGAAATTTTAATGTACGCTGGAGCCACAGCTCAGACACGAAAGCAAGGCCCGGCGTAAGTTTTAATGCAAGTTTAAATGCAGGCAGCAGCGGCTTTAACTCGGCTGTGCCTAACAGTCCGCAAAGGAATTTTCAAAATCAGCTTAATTCGTCCATTACTTATTCAAAGATCTGGAAGAACAGACCCTTTAACTTAAACATCAGCGGAAACCATAATCAGAATACCAACAGTAAATTATGGAATATCAATTTGCCCGATATTGGGTTTAATGTAAACACACTGTATCCTTTCAGGCGTAAAGAAGTTATTGGTGAATATAAATGGTACGAAAACCTGGGCATTGCCCTTAATACAAATGTTCGCAGCCTTTCTTCTTTTTATGATACTTTGGGAGGTTTCTTTAATCAGTTTGCCAAAAACTATAAATGGGGAGCCAATCATAATGTACCCATCACTTTATCATTACCGCAGATGGGGAGTTTTCAAATTGCGCCCAGCGTTGGTTATATAGAAAGATGGTACCAGGAAAAATTTGTACGCAGCTGGAATCCGGTAAATAAAAAAGTGGACACCACCATCAGCAATGGGTTTTACACCTCACGTGAAATGAATTTTGGAATAGGTGTTTCTACCCGGATATTTGGTATGTACACTTTTAAAAAGAAAAGTAAAGTACAGGCTATACGGCATGAAATAAGGCCAAATATTTCGGCTAACTACAAGCCCGATATGAACAGGCAATACTGGTACTCAACACAAATTGATACATTTGGTACCAAAGGAAGATATTCTGTTTATGAACGGGCTGTTTTTGGCGCTTTTGGAGAAGGTAGGTTTGGCGGTATCAGTTTTGGAATTGATAATAACCTGCAAATGAAAGTGCGCAATAAAAAAGATACCGCTGCCGATGCGGTTAAAAAAGTAACATTGCTGGATGGTTTAAGTATTACCAGTGCCTATAATTTTTTATTGGATTCTTTTAAATTAAGCCCCTTCAATATTAATATGCGTACTAATCTTTTTGAAAAGATAAGTATATCTGCAGGTGCAGTGGTAATGCCATATGCAACGAACAGCGTAGGGGAATTTATAAAGAAGTATGCATGGACACAAAAAGTGGCCCTGGGTAAACTAACCAGTGCAAACATAGCCATACAAAGCCAGTTTAAGGGAGGCGATAAAAATGAAAAATTGCCTGTTGGTAATTCACAACAAACCAGTCAGCTAAACCCAATAACGGGAATGCCGCTGAATGAATACCAGCAAGAAGCTGCTTATATAAGTAACAATCCCGGGGAGTTTGCAAATTTTAATATTCCCTGGAGTATCAGTTTTCAATATGCGTTGAATTACAACCGTGTTCCAAATGGGTTGGGTACCGGTTATAAAGGTTTGGTAACCCAAAACATAAGCTGGACGGGTTCTTTAAACCTTACACCTAAATGGCAAATTGGTATAAACGGCTCCTATAATATTACAGAGAAAGAACTTGGTATGGTAAGTATGTATCTTACCCGTGAGATGCATTGCTGGCAAATGGCAATTAATATTTCGCCGGTGGGAAGATATCGTTCTTTCAATATCAGTATAAGTCCCAAATCGGGTTTGTTACGTGATTTAAAAATAAACCGCACCAGGTATTTTTATGATTTGTAACCTTTGAAAGTAATTGGTAATTAGGAATTTGGTTTTAAACTTTGAGGCTCCCTTCTTAATTCCTAATTACCAATTACTAAACATACTTCACGTATTCTTTTACCATTTCGCTGTGTACTTTCTCTTTCAATTCAGTAACGGTTTTATCTGCAGAAGTTACTGCCGGTAAAAAATGCATTTTTAATTTTACAGGTAATAAAAAGAATTTTTTGTTGATGGGCATTGCTTTTTTTGTGCCTATAATTACGCAGGGAATGATATCTTTTTTTGTTGCTAAAGCAAGTTTAAAAGCACCATCATAAAATATTTTTATTGGTGCTACTGAGCGGTTTCTTGTTCCTTCGGGATAAATACACATGTGCATACCTTTCGCCAACACTTTCTTCATGGCTTCAAAACTTTTACTGCGGCTTCTGTCATTGGTTCTGTCTACTAAAACAGAGCCTCTTGAATAAAATGATCCAAACAAAGGGATTTTTGCAAATGAAGCTTTTGCAATTGTTTTATTTGCACCAGGTACAAAAGGTGCCGATAGCGGCACATCTAATAATGCATTGTGATTAAAAACAACGATATAAGATTCGCCTGGTTTAAAATTTTCTTTTCCGCTTACTTTAACCGGACATCCAATTAAAAACAGCCATGTATTCATCCATATTTTTGATACGGCTATAAAATACTTTTGTCCTTTTGGATCATCCATTAGATGAGAGAGCATGGACGGAATAAAAATAATGAGGAACGTAATTAAAAATGTTATCAATCCCCATAAAGCCCAGATTCTTCCAAAAATATTTTTTACAATTCCCATTATAATGCTGCTTTTCTACGGTGTTAATAATTTCCAGTCTATGGGTTCAATACCCTGTTTTGTTAAAAGTTCATTTGTTTTTGAAAAATGTTTACATCCCATAAAACCTGCATGGGCCGAGAGGGGAGAAGGGTGTGCAGCTTTCAACACAAAATGTTTTGTTTCATCAATAAGTATTTGTTTGTCCTGTGCAAACTTACCCCAAAGTAAAAAAACTATACCTTTTTTTTCATCCGATATTTTTTGAATAACCGCATCGGTAAATTCGGCCCAACCAAATTTTGCATGGCTGAAAGGTTCGTTGGCTCTTACCGTTAATGCAGCATTCAGTAACAACACACCTTGTTCGGCCCAGCGGGTTAAGTTACCATATTGTGCAGGCATGGCAATACCAATATCGCTTTGAATTTCTTTAAAAATATTAACCAGCGATGGCGGCGGCTTGATGCCATTTTGTACCGAAAAACTTAAGCCGTGCGCCTGTCCTTCGCCATGATAGGGATCCTGGCCGAGGATAACCACTTTAAGTTTAGTAAACGGAGTTTGATTAAATGCATTGAATATAAGCGTACCGGGAGGGTAAATAATTTTGCCTGCAGCTTTTTCTGTTTTTAAAAAAGTAACGATCTGCTGAAAGTAAGGTTTGGTGAATTCATTTTTAAGCACTTCCTTCCAGGAAGCTTCCATTTTTACATCCATGCTGTTAAGTTTGAGTAAAAATAAAAAAGAGCCGCCATAACAGCGACTCTTTTTTAAAAGTGACTCGGATTGGATTCGATTGCTATCGGGAGAACCAATGACCCTCCCGATTAAAAATCGGGATGCTCTATCCAATTGAGCTTATTAAATTTTCAATGAACATTCTGCTTTTCATTCTTTTAATGTACGATTCCCTTTTTCTTGCCTCCTTCAATTCCTCAAAAATCTCCTGATAAACCAATATCCATGGTACTCCTGTTTTAGTAAATTTTTCTTTGCCTCGGTTATGTTCAGCAATACGCCTATCTAAATCGGTTGTAGAGCCAATATAATACTTATTAAGAGCTTGGCTGAATAATATGTAAACGTATGCCTGCATAAAATAAAAAAAAGCCTGATTAACAGGCTTTTCAAAAAAGTGACTCGGATTGGATTCGAACCAATGACCCTCAGCTTAGAAGGCTGATGCTCTATCCAGCTGAGCTACCGAGCCGATTTTTAATAATAGTCGAAGTTTGGACCTATAACCCTACCGATTAAAATCGGGATGCTCTATCCAGCTGAGCTACCGAGCCAAAATCGGCTGCAAATATAGGCTATTCATAAAAAAATCTGTAAATAAAAACAGAGACTGCTATTTGAGAAAATAAAATCTCTATTTTTGGCTCTACAATTTACTGCTATGATGTATTTTATCATTTAAGGAAAAATTTTTCTTCCTCAGGCTGCAACTGTTAACTATGCAATACCGCATTGTTATTTATCTATTTACTTAACTTTTTATTTTATACGCTCATGGCATTTTCAACACAAAAGATTTTTTCTTTTTTTAAATTATTTGCACAGGCACTAACCGGCGAAATCAAGGATTTTACTACCGGCAGTATAAACAGGGCCATTTTTTTATTAGCCATACCCATGATATTTGAAATGGTTTTTGAATCTCTTTTTGCCATTGTTGACATTTACTTTGTAAACAAAATAAGCATTGAAGCTTCTTCAACAGTGGTACTTACAGAAGCATCACTTACCATTTTATACTCAATTGCCTGGGGATTATCAATTGGCGTAACAGCTCTGGTAGCAAGGCGTGCAGGCGAAAAGAATTTTAAATCCGCTTCAGATATTGCTGCCCAGGCTATTTTAGTGGGCTTGTTCCTGTCTTTAATATTAAGTGTTATAGGTTTTATTTTTCCCAGGGAAATATTGAGCCTGATGGGCGCCTCTGATAAAGTGGCACAGGAAAATTATTTATTTACACAGATCATGCTCACCGGCAATATTGTAATTGTTTTACTTTTTATAAACAATGCTATTTTCCGGGGTGCAGGAAATGCATCTATTGCCATGCGGGTATTAATACTGGCCAATGTAATCAATATAATACTGGATCCTTTGCTCATTCTGGGTATTGGGCCTTTT